>SVTO01000075.1 GCA_015063745.1 Oscillospiraceae bacterium
CCGAGTACAGCCATGGCGGGATGTCTTCCTTCCATCTCCATGCGCTGCGTGCTGACCGAACGTCTGCCGTGATATTCCAGCTCGCCGTTCTCTTTCATGTCCTTGAGACAGCGGTGCACGGTTGAAACGGAAATCCCCGTCCCAGCCGCGATATCGCGCACTGAAGGGATCGCTCTGTAGTCGCTGTAATACTGATCGATATAATCGACGATCGTGGATTTTGCTTCATTTCGGATGTTTTTCATGGTGCCTCCAGTGCGGAAACAAACTGTTTCGATAATATTCTAACACAGGTTCAAGTCTTTGTCAAGATGTTCGAGACAAGTTGTTTCAGATGTTTTCTTTGTTTCCTGTGGAGCAGATTTTGGGCGGTGAACAGCCGTCACACAGCGGCGCACGCGGCGAATGCGGGAGGATATTTTGTGCGGCGGGAACTTTTCGACAGGGAAGAAAAACCGCCTGTGTACCTTTTGGGGCGGTCACAGGCGGGTTAGCGTACCAAAGTGGATGCGATTATGATTTGGTACGCATCCACTTTAGTTGGTTATATATCGCTGTTGTTGGTCATCACTTCTATGATGATTCTCGCGCCGATGGTGAAGCCTTTCACGAATGCCTCCCGCACGGTCAGATCGTGCATTTCGGTCGTGCAGTCCGCGAATTTCTCGAAGATTTCCTTTTCTTCGTCGTTCAGCCGGGAGAGCAGGTCTTCCTGATGCCGTACCACCAGCGCCAGCAACTCGGCGTTTGCGCTGCCAATTTTTAAGCAATTTCCTGTTTAGGTTTATTCGCCTTTCACCGTGATATCCCAGCAGCAGCCGGGAGCAGAGGTATACTGCATTCTGCCCGGCGAAAATTCTCCTGCGTGCATGAAGTGGACGTGTCCTGCGAAAATTGCGGCAACGGGACTGTCTTCAGCAGTAACAAGACGGCAAAATTCTCTGGTCATTTCAGGTTCCGCTTCAGTACCAAGCATGAAATATGTGGGATTCTTGCCCCACTTAGCTTCCATATCCGGCATAATGGCTATGGTGCTTAGAGGAATGTGCATTACCAGAATCACGGGAACTCCTTTTGTAAACTGTTCCGTAAGCTTGACGAACTGTTCTTCGCTGATATTGTGGGCAGAGTTGTCAACGGCGATCAGCAAAAATTCTCCGAAATCTTTTACTTGAAAATCAGGTGTTTCTCCCATCAGACCGGCATAACAGGGGTAAAACTGTTTGGGATCGCCCAGATCTTTTACATAGCTTGCTCCTTCGTGGTTTCCATAGACATACAGTACCGGAATTTCTGTCTTTTCGAGATTTTCAGTAAGAAATCGAATATTGCTGTCGGAATAGTAATCTACACAATCTCCCGCCATCAGAAGAAGAGAGGCATGATTCTTCTTTGCCTCCGCCAGAACTTCCAGAAATACATCACTTGACGGCTTTCCATCCATTGCCCATCTGGCTGCCTGTTTTTGTGCAAGGGCATGTGCTTCATCGGTGTCTTCTGGATAGGCATGAGCAATGTGGGCATCGGAAAAGTGCCAGAAGTGGTATTCATTCTTCAGCGAAGGAATGATTACAGTTGCTTTCTTGATCGTCAGCATAGATACCTCCGTTTTTACATAATCGTGTTATTTGAATTATACAGGAATTTTTTGTTTTTCAAGAGGTAACGATATCCCAGCATGGGGATGAAATCGGGGATCAGATCGATGGGCGAGAGTGCGTATACGACGATGACCGCCGCTAAGATTTTGGCATACCACGGCGTTCGCTTATCCTTGAGTGCGAGGAATACCGCCGGAATGTCCGTTTTCAGTTTCTTTGCTCTGTCTTTTAGATTACTCATATCGATTTATTGCCGTTAAATTGGATTTTTCCTTATATCACCTTATCGGTGGACGTACATTCTTGACGGCCGTGAATCCCCGTCACCCTGCGCCATGCACAGAAACTCCCATCCATAGCGCTCGTAAAATCCTGTGTGGTCGGTGAGCAGATACACGGGCGAGATCCCTTTTTTTCGCAAATCCTCCACCGCCATATGGAGAAGCCGCCCGGCGATTCCTTGACAGCGGTACACTTCTTCGGTATAGACCGCGCAGATGTTGGGCGTGAGGTCGGGCCTGTCATGAAAATCATTTTCAATCACACCAAGCCCGCCGATAATCGACTCGCCATCCAGGCACAGATACCATCCAAGCTCGGTTTTGCCTTGCAGATAATCATTCATGCAAGCAATATACGCTTCGGTCGGGACGCGCCATTTGCGGCTGAACCACTCTGCGGCGGCAGGTATGATCTAGGCATCGGTGTTGCCCCAGCGAGAGCGAGCTTCAGTTTCGTAGTTTTTCATTTTTTTCAATTCCTTAATGTATCTTAGTTCACTGCTGAATATTCTTTTTCTGCCAGTTAGGGGCTTTTTGTGCTGTCCGTATAGCCTGAGGCGGTTCATTGGCTTCCGTTTTCCCCTGCAAGATCATGTTCTTTTTTATATCGGTACGGAGTCAAGCCGTATGCCGCACGGAACAGGCGTATGAAATGGGAACTGTCCGCAAATCCGCATTCCATGGAGACGTCGGTAACGCTCTTTCCATCTTCCAGCCCATGCCGGGCATTCTCCAGACGGATGCGCCGCAGGTATTCTCCGGGAGTCTGATTCATATACTGCTTGAACATCCGCCAGAGTCCGCTGCGGCTGATGGAAAATTCCCGGCAGATCTCCTCTTCAGATTCTATGCGGTGGTAGTTGGATTCCATGTACGCCAGAATTTGCAGCATCAGCTGAGAAGGCGCGCCTATTTGGTGTTTTTTTGCACGGGACTGTTTCACCAGAACCAGAAGCTTGATTACGTTGGCAAACGCATCCATGGATACGCACGGATCGTCCGCCTGTACGTGGATCAGCTTATCGATATCCACCAGCAGTGCGTTCATCTGGGCGGCTTCCTCCGGCGACGGACGGAACCGGTTCCGGGTATATGGGGGATAATCCGTGAACAACCGCATGAGTTCCTTTCCGTACGAACCAAAGATATCAAAGGCGTTTTCCCCTACGTGGAGCGAGTAGCGATCCAGAAACGTATCGAGGGAGCGTCCGCAGTACAGTTCCTTGTTCGTAAGAATCACAACATCTCCCGGACCGCAGTTTTCCACCCGGGATCCGATTTGAATATCCCGGGTACCGCTGTTGAACCAGATAATTTTGTAATACTTTCCGTGTGAGTGCATATTGCGGAATTCTTTCTCTTCCCGTGTGCGGAGGATTTCATGAACAAAACTGATTCTGACGTCAAGCGAAGTATTTTCGGCTTCCATGTATCCGATACCACGCATATTCTGTAATGCCACCCGAACACCTCCCTCTTGCCTGATTCTGCCTTTATTATATCACGGCAGACCGGATTCCGCAACGGAAAGTTTAAATTTTTGTTCACTTCCTCACAAATAATTGAAACAGTTATTCTGTTTTTTGAATGATTTGTTCTATAAAGCGAACAATCTCCTTTGTATAATAAGATTGTACAATCTATTCTTCAACAGAAAGGATATTGTTATGAAAACTGCACGAATTACCTCTTTGCTTCTGGCATCGATGATGCTGCTGTCCACGGTTTCCTGTGCCTCCGGCGGAAACGAGACCAAGGACACCGATCCCACGAACGCCGTTACCACTGAGCCGGAAACCACCGCGGCGCCCGAGCCCTATTATCTGGACGTCCTCAGCGATAAAACCTTTGATGGCACCACCTTCACCATGATCGGTGAGGACTACGAGCAGCGACCCAATTTCTGCCAGGAAGAAATGACCGGCAACGTTATCAACGACGTGGTCTACGAGCGGCATATGGCTCTGGAAACACGCTACAAGGTCAACATCGAGTACAGCAGCCAGCCCGGCCGTAAAGAGTGCAACAACGCCGTTAAGGACGCCATTGCAGCCCAGGACGACACCTACGATCTGGTGTTCAACTCCATGACCTCCGGTGCCAACAATCTGATCCTGGAGGGCGGCGTTGTGGATATGGCTACCCTGCCGTATCTGGATTTCACCAAGCCCTGGTGGTCCCAGACCATGCTGAAGGACTTCAACTACAAGGGTCACACCTATCTGGTCGTAGGCGGTTCTTCTCCCAGCTACTACCTCTCCGCCTCCGTTACCCTGTTCAACGTGGAAGAAGCCAAGAACTTCGGTCTGCCGGATATGTACGCTCTGGTAAAAGAGGGCAAATGGACCGCGGACAAGATGGGTGAGCTGATGTCCATGTCGTCGAAAGATCTGAACGGCGACGGCGTTATCGACGTTTCCAACGACTTGTTCCCGCTGGTATTCTCCAGCGAGGTAGGACGTAACCTGTACGTTTCCGCAGGCGGTGAAGCGGTCGTCCGTACCGAGGATGGCGGCTTCGCGCTCAGCATCGGCAGCAAGAACAGCATTGATATTCTGGACAAGCTCCATAACATCTTCGGCAATAAGTCGGTTACCTTCGTGCAGGACAGCGGCTCTGCCAAGATCGCGGAGTTTACCTCCGGTCACACCATGTTCGCTATGACCGCCATGATGTTTGCCAACACGGAGCTTCGCGGCATGATTGCTGAGTACGGCGTTCTCCCGCTGCCCAAGCTGGATGAAGCCCAGGAGGACTACATCACCTGCGGCAACCCCTTTGCTCCCTGCGGTATGCTCATTCCCCGCACTGTAACCAATACCGAAATGTCCGCGCTCATCGCAGAAGCCATGGGCTTCCTCGGCGAGGAGATTGTCCGTCCCGGTGTATACAACGTAACGCTCCACGGTAAGCTGGCACAGGACGAGCAGTCCTCCGAAATGCTGGAGCTCATCTACCGCGATATCGTCTTTGACCTCTGCGCATGCTACGAGTTTAAAAATATCTCCAAGCGCAGCCGTGAATATGTGACCGGTAAGATCGACAACTTCGCTTCTGTTTATGCGGAGAATGAAGCTGCCGCACAGCAGGCTCTGAAGGATATGGTCGATGCCCTGGAGCAGAAAGAAAAAACGGCAGACGCGCAGTAAAAGCATAACAAAACCTGTACTTTTGAGAGAAAATATGGTATATTTGTGTCAGGCAGAGGAGTGTTTTCTGCCTGACACTTCCATTTCGTAGGAGGAACAGTATGCAGAAATCCATTCAGAACGAATATCTTGATATGCTTCGCCCCTGGGCCGAGGCCATGAAACCGTATCTCTTCACCCCCTCTGACCGCCCGGATCTTACTTACTTCGGGGACGGTTCGGGCGG
>SVTO01000025.1 GCA_015063745.1 Oscillospiraceae bacterium
AAATGCATTATTACCTATCGTAGTTACACTGTTGCCAATCGTAAGACTTCCTGTGAAACCACTGCATCCATAAAATGCATTATTACCTATCGTAGTTACGCTGTTGCCAATCGTAAGACTTCCTGTGAAGCCATAGCATTGATAAAATGCAGAACCACCTATCGTAGTTACACTGTTGCCAATCGTAAGACTTCCTGTGAAGCCATAGCATTGATAAAATGCAGAACCACCTATCGTAGTTACACTGTTGCCAATCGTAAGACTTCCTGTGAAACCACTGCATCCATAAAATACTCTTTCACCTATCGTAGTTACACTGTTGCCAATCGTAAGACTTCCTGTGAAGCCACTGCATCCATCAAATGCATAATCACCTATCGTAGTTACACTGTTGCCAATCGTAAGACTTCCTGTGAAGCCACTGCATCCAGAAAATACTCTATAACCTATCGTAGTTACACTGTTGCCAATCGTAAGACTTCCTGTGAAACCACTGCATCCATAAAATGCATTATTACCTATCGTAGTTACACTGTTGCCAATCGTAAGACTTCCTGTGAAACCACTGCATCCATAAAATGCATTATTACCTATCGTAGTTACACCGTTGCCAATCGTAAGACTTCCTGTGAAGCCACTGCATCCATAAAATGCCGCCAAACCAATCTCCTTAACCGGCAGTCCATTATACTCCGCCGGGATCACCAAATCCGGACCCGTGTGTGTACCCGGTCCGGTTACAATATAATATGTCCCGTCACTGCTGAGTGCATATTCCAGCCCCTCGGACGGTGCCAGTTCTGCTGCTTCTGCCCCCACTGCGAGCATACCGAGCACCACAAATGTTACCACCCACAATAATACCTTTTTCATACGATCCGACTCCTTGGCATTTTGATTGTTCATACCACCAGTATACCATATATTGTATTCATCTGTCAATTCTTTACGTTATATATTCTAAAAAACATCCGTTTTTTACATAAAAATCCACTCCGATGTATATCCTGTATGTCTCCGGCACACAACGAAAGGACCCCACGCTGCCGTGAGGCCCTTTCGTTTCTCTTCATCGGATACCATTCCGTTATCCGTGATTTATTTCTTATTAATCGTAATCCAGCAGTAGCCTTCCGCGCAGGTTACTTCGATTTCGTTGCCGGATGCATCCTTGATTTCCCATTCGTACATATATCCTTCAATGCCGCCGACTTCTTCCACAGTGAAACCGTAGTCACGCAGGATGCAAAGGATGCGATCATAAGCAGGCAGAGTAGGATGGCGGTAAGTTTTTATAGAATTTCTCTCCCCCTGATTGATTATGTTTTTTATGTTTACGAGTATTATACATCATCCGGGTGCATTATTTAAGCGTTTTCTCAATTATCCGGTTATAAAGTATCGTATTGGATAAAAGCTATCTATATAGTTGACAAAAGGGCGTATAATGGCTATAATTATAGAGGCTTTGACAGCACAGGAATTTTTTCAGCTGAAATTCCTGTAAATCGAATGCATCATGTATAGATGGAGTCGATTTTGTTTATCATTTATTATGCACTTATACAATTTGCGTCAAAATCCAAGAATAAACTGTAAATCCACGGATTTTCGCGGAACTTTTCCCCGATAAACACGTCTAAAGCCCGGTTCAAGAAGAAACAAAAACAAAAACAAAAACAAAAAACGGAGGAAACAATCCAATGAAAAGAACTCTTTCCCTGATCGCTGCCATTCTGGCAATGCTGATGCTCGCTTCCTGCGGCGCAAACAATGAAGACGAAACCCTGACCGGTGAAAACGACACCACCGTTGATACCACCGAAACCACCGAAGACACTGCCGGTGAAGAAATCGCTTACACCAGCGCAGAAGAACTGCTGGTTACTCTGATGAACGGCTACAACGAAAATGCTTCCGAAGAAACCATGCTGTACGTTGCAGGCGGCAACAGCTACAACTTTGACACCGTAAAGATGGACGCTCCCGCTAAGTTCGTTGCTCTGGCCGACACCGACTACGACGAAAACCTCGGTTATCCCGCAGCAGATGCAGGCAAGCTGGACGACGCTGCTTCCATGTTCAACATGATGAACATCAACACCTTCAACTGCGCCGCTTTCCACTTTGCTGACAGCAGCGACGTTGACGCTATGGTTGAACCCCTGAAGAACAACATTATGGCACGTCAGTGGATCTGCGGTTCTCCCGAAAAGCTGTACATTGCCAAGCTGCCCGGCGATTACCTGGTAATGGCATGGGGTGTTGCTTCCAGCGGCGGTATCATTGACAACTTCGCAGCAAGCATCGCTATAACCGTTGCTGACGCTGACATCGTTGTAAACGAAACCATCGGCGCTGAATAATTATCCAAGAACAAATCGTTGACTGCTTCCGTATCAGGAGTGTAAATCATGTTATTTTCAAGTATTCCCTTTCTCTTTTACTTCATCCCCTGTATGATGTTGGTATACTTTCTCGTACCGGCGAAGTGCAAGAATGCGGTACTGCTGGCATTCAGCATCTTCTTCTATGCCTGGGGCGGCGTGACATATGCACTCCTGATGATTCTGGCAATCATAATGGGATATGTCGCCGGTCGGCTTATAGAACGGTTCAGAGGTACGGGCAAGGCAAAGGCGGTTATGATACTGGCCATTATCGCCATCATCTCCTTCATGCTGTACTTCAAGTACACCGACTTCTTTATCGACAACTTCAACCGTCTGACCGGTCTTTCCATTCCCCTTCTGCGCATCACGCTCCCCATCGGGATCAGCTTCTACACCTTCCAGATCATCAGCTATGTTGTGGATGTATACAGAGGTGTTCCCGCGCAGAAGAATCCCATCTATCTCGGCGCTTATGTTTCCATGTTCCCCCAGCTGATCGCCGGTCCCATCGTGCGTTACGTGGACGTGGCCAGAGAACTGGAACACCGTACCCATACTGCCGCAGATGCCGCTGCCGGTATCCGTAGGTTTATGATGGGTCTTGCCAAGAAGATTCTGATTGCCAACCCCCTCAGTGAGCTGAGCAACATCGTACTGGCTTCCGATGAGCCCTCTGTCCTGTTCTACTGGATCTACGGCATTTCGGTTGCTCTGTACATCTATTTCGACTTTTCCGGTTATTCTGACATGGCGATCGGTCTCGGCCGCGTGTTCGGATTCCATTATCTCGAAAACTTCAATTACCCTTTCATTTCCCGCAGCGCAACGGAATTCTGGAGAAGATGGCATATGTCCCTCGGTTCCTGGTTCCGCGACTATGTGTACATTCCCCTGGGCGGCAACCGTGTTTCCAAGGGCCGCTGGCTCTTCAACATTTTCGTTGTATGGATGCTGACCGGTTTCTGGCACGGTGCGGCGTGGAACTTCATTATCTGGGGTCTGTTCTTCGGTATTTTGCTGACCGTTGAAAAGCTGTGGCTGCTGAAGCATCTGGAAAAGAGCCATGTATGGAGCCGTATCTATCTGCTGTTTGCGGTTATGGTAAGCTTCATCGTCTTCAATGCGGCGGATATGCCCGATGCATTTGCAACCATCGGCGGTCTGTTCGGTGCGGGCGGTATTCCCCTCGTTTCCGCAGAAGCCATCTACTACCTGCGCAGCTACGGTATCATCTTTATCCTTGCGCTGGTGGGTGCGACTCCGGTTGTAAAGAATTTCGCATCCAAGCTGGAAACTTCCCCCAAGACCGGCAGGATCATCAATACGCTGGAACCGGTTGTGCTGGTTGCCCTGCTCCTTGTGATCACCGGCTATCTGGTGGACGGATCCTTCAACCCGTTCTTGTATTTCCGATTCTGAGGAGGTGACAGCTGTGAACAACAAGATCAAAAATTATGCAGTCATCATCAGCATGACACTGCTTGTAGCCGTGCTGTCAGTCCTCTGCTTCTTCGGTCCCAAGGCGGACTTTCTGGATGCCGAGCGTCGTGAACCTGCGGCTTTCCCGGAGCTTTCCGTGGATTCCGTTATGAAGGACGGAAAAGAGTATTCGGACAGCTTTATGTCCAAGTTTGAGTCCTATTCCCTGGACACCTTCCCCTTCCGTGACTTTTTCCGGACGGTAAAGGCGATCTGCGCAAACTATGTTTTCGGTCAGCTGGACAACAACAATATCTTCATCACCGACGGATATGCCGCAGAAATGCAGGAATCCATCTCCGAGGAATCCATTGCCCACGCAGCCGAAAGACTGACCTTCATCTACGAACAGTATCTGAAGGATAAGGGAATCAAGCCCTTTATTTCCATTATCCCCGACAAGGCTTACTTCACCGCAGACAAAAACGGCCATCTTTCCATGGATTACGATCAGTTCGTATCCCGGATGACCGGTGCGGTTTCCTTTGCGGAATATATCGACATCTTCCCCACCCTCTCCCTGGAGGACTACTACAAGACCGATACCCACTGGCGTCAGGAACAGCTCGGTGAAACCGCCAAGCTGCTTGTGGAAAGTATGGGTGCGGTATATGGCGGAGAATTCGATGTAAATCTGCTGGATTACCCCTTCTACGGCGTATACTACGGTCAGGCTGCTCTGCCCATGCCGGCTGAGGATCTGTATTATCTGACCTCTCCCGTGTTTGACGGTCTGAAGATCTATGACCACCAGAACCGTCGTGAAATGACCGTATACGACATGGAAAAGGCTGTCGGTAAGGATCCCTACGATATGTATCTCTCCGGAGAGCTTTCTCTGGTAACGATCGAAAACCCCAACGCTCTGACGGATAAGGAACTGATCATCTTCCGTGACTCCTTCGGCCGTGCGATCATTCCGCTGATGGCCGAGTCCTACGCGAAGATCACCGTGGTGGACATCCGTTATCTCTCCAGCGTCATGCTGGGCGGGCTGATCGATTTTGCGGATCAGGATGTACTGTTCCTGTACAGCACCCTGGTTCTGAATCAGAGCTCCGAAATGAAATAATCGTATACAGAATAAGAAAAATCCAATCCATCTCCCGACAGGGGAAACGGATTGGATTTTTTGTTTTGCACTACAGGAAATCAGCCGATGGCTTTCTTCTTCCAGCCGCCGATGCGGTAGGCGATGAAGGTGAACACCGCACCCAGTACCCAGGAGATCAGCAGGGAGATCTGGATACATTCGAATCTGCCGAAGGGAAGCTCGGGGGTTCTGGTCAGGTAGGAAATACCGTAAGCGATCGGCACACGGAGCAGTACCGTTGTGATCAGGGAAATCCACATGGGTGCTACCGTATCCCCTGCCCCGCGCATTACGCCGGAAAGGCTCTGGGTCACGGCCACCGCAATATAACCGACAGCCAGGATTTTCATCAGGTAGTAGCTCATGTCCACCAGTTCCGCCGTATCGGTAAAAACGCCCATCAGAGGCTTGCCGAGCAGCAGAATCACAGCGGTGATCGTCGTGGAAACACCAACCGCGATAAGCGTACCCTGTTTGGCGCCCTTGGTTACCCGGTCATACAGTCCCGCACCTACGTTCTGACCCGCATAGGTGGTCATGGCCATACCGAAGGAGAAGTTGGGCATCATGGCGAAACCGTCCACACGCATGATTACTACGTTGGCGGCAATGAACTGCTCACCGAATTCGTTGGTCAGTGCCTGTACCACGATCATAGCGGAGGAGAAAATCGCCTGTGTCAGACCGGACGGAAGGCCCAGACGGACGATGGTTTTCACGTATGTTCCGATGGGACGCATATATTTCAGCCTGAAATCAAAGAATTCTGTCATTCTGGACAGCTTGATAAAGCAGAGGACGGAGGACAGGATCTGGGCGATGACTGTTGCCAGTGCTACACCGCCGACACCCATATCCAGACCGGCTACAAAGTATATATCCAGCACGATATTGACAACCGTTGCTGCCAACAGATACAGAAGCGCCGAGAAGGAGTCGCCCATACCGCGGATGACACCGCTGAGAATATTATAGTAACCCATACCCGCAATACCGATCAGTGAAATAGTCAGGTAATCCGTACACCAGTCCAGAATGGAATCCGGTGTATTCAGCATTTCCAGTACCGGCCGGATGAAGGGCGTGGCCACCAGAATCAGCAGGATACAAGCGATAGCGGTTACGGTAATACAGTTGCCGATGGTGTAGGACAGTTTTTCCCGGTTCTTTGCGCCGAAATACTGGGCAACCATGATGCTGGCACCGGCGGAAATACCGATGAACAGTACCAGAAGCATATTCAGAATGGGGGCTGCGCTGCCTACTGCCGCCAGCGCGTTGTCGCCGATGTACTTACCGACCACAATACTGTCCACCGTATTGTACAGCTGCTGGGCGATATTACCGATCAGCATGGGGATCGTGAAGGTAACGATACTTTTCCAGGGTGTACCCACCGTCATATCTGCGGGTGTGTACAGACTTTTCAACATATTTCTACCTGCGGACACAATATTTCTCCTTAAATAATCAAATTTCACACGGAAGTTAGTATACCATATTCTGTCGGAAATTGCAAGCATTTTCTGCTTACACTTCCTTACATGGACCGGGTACGGCAAAAAACTGTGTCACAGCCTAGAAAACCGCTTCGTTCTGCTTGCGAAAGCGGGACAAATGTGCTATAATGAAAACAGTAAATACCGGCAGTTTTCCCTAACTTTGGAATCCTGCCGTTTTTGGAAAAGGAATACTGCTTATGAAAGTGGAACTGAAAAATCTGACCAAAAAATTCCCGAGCCGCAACAAAAAGGAACGGGCGGAGGTAATCGCCGTCAACGATTTCACCTTCGAGATCCCCGACGGAACGCTGATCGGCCTGCTGGGTCCTTCCGGCTGCGGTAAAAGTACCACACTGAACCTGATCAGCGGTCTGCTCAAGCCCACTTCGGGGAAAATTTTCTTCGGTGAAGACGATGTGACCGATCTGCCGCCGGAAAACCGCGGTGTGGGACTGGTGTTCCAGAACTACGCGCTGTATCCCCATCTTACCGTAAAGCAGAACATCACCTTCCCTCTGGAAAATCTGAGAGGAAAGGATAAAATGACCAAGAAGGAAATGGCGGACAAGGCGCTGGAGATCGCAAAGTTGGTACAGATCGACACGCTGATGGACCGCAAGCCCAGCGAACTTTCCGGCGGTCAGCAGCAGAGAGTTGCCATTGCCAGAGCGCTGGTGAAAATGCCCCGCGTACTCCTGCTGGACGAGCCTTTGTCCAACCTGGATGCACGGCTTCGTCTCCAGACCCGTGAGGAAATCAAGCGGATCCAGAGAGAAACCAAAATCACCACCGTATTCGTTACCCATGACCAGGATGAAGCCATGAGCATCTCCGACATGATCGTTGTTATGAAGGACGGCATCATGCAGCAGCTGGGCAAGCCTCAGGAGGTATACGACGATCCCGTGAATCTGTTCGTTGCCAAATTCCTCGGCACACCGCCCATCAGCGTATTCCATGGTACCGTAAAGGCCGGTCAGCTGTACATCGGCGGCACAGCGGTTCTGGCGGTTCCCGGTGCACCGGACGGAGAAGTATACGCGGGTGTACGTCCCGAAGGATTTGTGCTGGACGAAAACGGTCCCCTTTCCTGCAATCTCACCGGTGTGGAGGTTATGGGCCGGGACATCACCATAGTCTCCACCCATCCCGACTGTACGAACACAGAAATCCGTGCCATCATCAGTGCGGAAAACAAGGTGGACACCTCTTCTTCCGCCGTACGATTCTCCCTGAAGCCCTTCAAGGTACACATCTTCGACAAGACCACGGAAGAACGCATCCGTTTTGCACTGTAAGAAAGGGAGCTGTATATGGAAAACAAAAATCGAAAAGGCTGGCTGTATCTGCTTCCCGCCATGCTGTTTCTGGGTGTGTTTATGGTATACCCTCTGGTGGATGTACTGATCTACTCCCTTGAGGAGGGCTACAATTTCGCCTCCCAGACCTACACCGGCGTGGGACTGTACAATTATTCCTATGTTCTGCACGATCCCTATTTCCTGCAGGCTGTACAGAACACCTTTATTCTCGTTATCATCACCGTTCCCCTGTCCACCGGCATCGCTCTTCTGATCTCCGTGGGACTCAGCTCCATCAAAAAACTGCGGAATCTGTATCAGACCGTGTACTTCCTGCCCTATGTCACCAACACCCTGGCGGTAGGGCTGGTATTCATGATCCTGTTCAAGAAAACCGCCTACACCGATGGGCTTGTGAATCTGATTCTGAACTTCTTCGGTGCCGCCTCCGTTGACTTTATCGACGGTCCCTACTGGGCGAAGATGTTTGTACTGTGCTTCTACACGATCTGGGTGGTTATGCCTTTCAAGATTCTGATCCTGACCAGTGCGCTGGCTTCCGTGAAGGAGGATTATTACAGCGCGGCCCGGGTGGACGGTACACCCAAATGGCGGATTTTCACCAAGATCACCCTGCCCATGATCTCTCCCATGCTGTTTTATCTGATTATCACCGGTTTCATCGGCGCATTCAAGGCCTACAGCGATGCGGTTGCCCTGTTCGGCACCAATCTGAACGCGGCGGAGATGAACACCATCGTAGGGTATGTATACGATATGCTCTACGGTGACAGCGGCGGATTCCCGTCCTATGCTTCCGCAGCGGCGATCATTCTTTTCGCCATCGTGCTGACGATCACGTGCATCAATCTGCTGGTCAGCAAGAAGCACGTACACTATTGAGGAGGTACGTTATGAACAACTATGACAAAATCGAACGTGCCGCCAGACTGCGGAAACGGATTCAGAATATCATCGTTTACACCTTCCTGACCATCTGGGGGATTCTGGTACTCTTCCCCTTCTACTGGATGATCCTGACCTCTGTGAAAAGCTACGGGTCCTACAATGCGGAACGTATCCCCGCCTTTTTCACCCTGTCCCCCACCCTGCAGAACTATGTGGACGCTTTCACCACCGTACCCCTTGCCGGATATTTTCTCAACACCCTGATTTTCACGCTGGCAACCACGGCGATCATGCTGCTTGTGATCATCCCCGCGGCTTTTGCCTTTGCGCGACTGGAATTCCGGGGCAAGAATCTGGTGTTCACGCTCTTCCTCTCCCTGATGATGATCCCCAATGAGCTGGTGGTCATCACCAATTTCACCACCATCACCGACTGGAATATGCGCAACACCTTCGGCGGTCTGATCCTGCCCTCCGTGGTGTCGGTATTCTATATCTACCTGCTGAAGGAAAATTTCGCGCAGATTCCCAATGAACTGTATTATGCGGCAAAAGTGGACGGCACCTCCGATCTGAAGTATCTCTGGAAGGTTATGCTGCCCATCTGCCGCCCCACCATCATCACCATCACCATTCTCAAGGTTATCGAATGCTGGAACTCCTATGTATGGCCCAGATTGATCACCGACAATGAAGCGTATTTCCTTGTTTCCAACGGGATTCAGGAAATCCGCGAAAACGGGTTCGGCCGTGAGAACATTCCTGCCATGATGGCGGCGGTTGTGGTGATCTCCGTTCCCCTTGTGATTCTTTTCCTGATTTTCCGCAAGAAGATCATGGAAGGTGTGGCGAGAGGAGGTACCAAAGGATGAAAAAACGGATTTTTGCGCTGCTTTTTTCGCTGGTTCTGCTTCTCCCCTCTCTTGCCGGCTGTCACGGTGCCAGAGAACAGTCTTCCTTTGTGATCCCCGACGAGTTTGATACCTCCCGGGATTACGAAATCACCTTCTGGGCGAAGAACGACACCAACATGGCACAGGTACAGATTTACGAAAAAGCCATTGCGGATTTTCAGGCGCTGTACCCCAATGTTACCGTAAACCTCCGTCTGTACACGGACTACGGCAAGATTTACAATGATGTTATCACCAATATTTCCACCCAGACCACACCCAATGTCTGCATCACCTACCCCGACCACATCGCCACCTACATGACGGGCGAGAACGTGGTTGTGCCGCTGGATGATCTGATGCGGGATAAAAAATACGGGCTGGCCGGCAGTGAAGTTCTGTTTGATGCACCGGCGGTGGACGAAATCGTTCCGAGCTTCCTTGCCGAAGGTCTGATCGGCGGTGTGCAGTATGCCCTGCCCTATATGCGTTCCACCGAGGCCTGCTACATCAACAAGACCTACGTGGAAAAGCTGGGCTACACCGTTCCCGATGTGCTGACTTGGGACTACATCTGGGAGGTTGCCGCAGCCGCTGCCGAAAAAGATGCGGACGGTACCTACCTTGTGAACGGGCAGGAGGTTATGATTCCCTTCATTTATAAGTCCACGGACAATATGATGATCCAGATGCTCCGTCAGCAGGGTGCGGGTTACTCCACCGACGAAGGCGAGGTTCTGATTTTCAATGACACCACGGAACAGATTCTGCTGGATGTGGCCGATTCCGTATCCAAGGGTGCCTTTTCCACCTTCAAAATCTCCAGTTATCCCGCCAACTTTCTGAACGCGGGGCAGTGCATTTTCGCTGTGGACTCAACGGCCGGTGCCACATGGATGGGCAGTGATGCACCTCTTATGGATATCAGCGCGGAGGCTGTTGTGGATTTCGAAACCGTTGTACGCATGATTCCCCAGTACGATCCCGAACATCCCGTAATGATCTCCCAGGGACCCTCCGTATGTATCTTCAATAAGGAAGATCCCCAGGAAATTCTGGCGTCCTGGCTGTTCACCCAGTATCTGCTGACAAATGATATTCAGATCGCCTACTCCCAGACGGAAGGGTACGTACCCGTTACCACTAAAGCACAGGAAACGGATATCTATAAGGATTATCTCTCCCGTGCCGGCGAGGAACACGAGAAGGGACTGTACTACAAAACCAAGATCGAAGCTGCCGAGCTGCTGCTTGACAACATCGACAATACCTTTGTCACCCCCGTATTCAACGGTTCCGCTTCTCTGCGCAGTGCGGCCGGTCATCTGATCGAGGATGTGGCCAAATCCGTACGCCGGAAGAAGACCATTGACGAATCGTATTTCGAGGCGCTTTATGCGGATACCACTTCCCTGTACCGTCTGGATCAGCACAGTACCTCCGATACGGATCAGACGGATCTCGGTCCCCTGCCCACCACGGCTGTAGCTCTGCTGTCCTCTCTGGGCGGCGCGTGGGTACTGATTATTCTGTATGTCTGTGTTCAGCGGATAAAAATGAAGAAATTGAACAGAATCTCTTGACATATGGAAAAAAAGGGGTATAATATAATATGTTATCCATTTTACAAAACACAAAGGAGAAAACAAAAATGAAAAAGATTCTTGCTATGCTGCTGGCGCTGACCTGCCTTTTCGTATTCGCAGCCTGCGCAAACGATCCCGTTACCGATGAAACCGAAGCTGATACCGAAGTTTCTACCGAAGCTGCTACTGAAGAAGCTACTGAAGAAGCTACCGAAGCTGCTACCGAAGCTCCTGTTGACGATCCCGCAGTTAAGTCCGAAGGCGTTATGACCTACGCTGAATACGCTGCTGCTGCACTGGATTCCGAAGTTACCATCGAAGCTTACGTTCAGGCTAAGCAGGGCTGGTGGGAAAAGGAAGGCCAGGGTGTTGCTACCATCTACACTCAGGATACTGAAGGTGCATACTTCCTGTACGAAATGCCCATCTCCGAAGAAGATTACAACAAGCTCGTTGACGGTGCCAAGATCCGCGTAAAGGGTTACAAGGCTGAATGGATGGGCGAAGTTGAAATCATCGATGCTACCTACGAAATTCTGGAAGGCAACTATGTTGCAGAAGCGCTTGACGTTACCGCTAAGCTGGGCACCGACGAACTGATCGCTAACCAGAATATGTTCGTTGCATTCAAGGGCATGACCGTTGCTGCTTCCACCGACGCTAACGGCAACGAAGCTGCATTCCTGTACAACTGGGACGGTTCCGGTTCTCAGGGCAACGACCTGTACTTCAATGTTGCTATCGGCGATCAGGTTTACAACTTCACCGTTGAATCCTACCTGTGCGGCGCTGACACCGACGTTTACAAAGCTGTTGAAGCTCTGAACATCGGCGACGTAATCGACATGGAAGGCTTCCTGTACTGGTACGACGGCGTTAACCCCCACATCACCTCTGTTACCGTTGTAACTGCCGAATAATCGAATCGAAAACTGCTCTGAAGGGATATGGTTTTATCGGCCATATCCCTTTATTATCATCCGGAGGAATGTTATGCTGCAAACAAGCAAATCCATCCTGCACGAAATCGACACCATGGCCGAAGAACGAAAACAGGCCATCCTGACCGCCCCCGACCGGCTGGAAATCCCGGGAAATACCTATTATGTCAGCAATGACGGTGACGATACCAACGACGGCCTGTCCCCTCTGACACCGTGGAATACCCTTGCCAGGGTGTCTTCAGCCGATTTGTCCGGGGGAGACGGTGTACTCTTCCGCCGCGGGGATCTGTTCCGTGGATTCATCAAAGCCGCATCCGGAGTTTCCTACGGCGCATACGGCACGGGTGACAAGCCCCGCTTCTACGGTTGGGACAAAAGCCTTGCCGATGGGGGATTATGGGAGCTTTACGATCCCGATCACCATATCTGGAAGCTGAATGAACCGATTCTCGACTGCGGAACCCTCGTGTTCAATGACGGAGAGGCCCATTCCCGCAAGTTGATTCCTTCCTATATCGACGGCCGTTTTGTCTGTCGGGAGGATGAAACCCGTGTGTTCGATATGGCCCGGGAGATGACAAAAGATCTGGATCTGGTTTGTTTTTACACCGCCCGTATGACCACGTCTCCCTCCAAAGGTGAGGATTTCCCTGTTCCGAAAATGGATGCCGAAAGCTTCGGTGAACTGTATCTCCGCTGCGACCGCGGGAATCCCGGTGCGGTATTTGCCGCGGTGGAAGCCCTGCCCGGCCGTTCCTTCTTCCAGGCGTATGAATGTAATCATATCACCATCGACAATCTGTGTCTGAAGTACATCGGTGCCCACGGTATTTCCGCCTATTTTCACATCACGGGACTGCACGTGACCAACTGTGAAATCGGCTGGATCGGCGGTACCATTCAGCATTATTTCGGTACGGATCCCAATTATCCCCAGGGCAGACGGGGAACAGTCACCCGATTCGGCAACGGCATTGAAGTATATGGCGGATGCGATGACTATGTGGTGGAGAACTGCTATATCTACCAGATCTACGACGCAGGCATCACACATCAGGTTTCCACAAACGGTCAGACCTACACCATGACCGGTATCCGTTACCGGAACAATCTGGTGGAAAACTGCGTGTATTCCATTGAGTATTTTCTGGAGAAAACCGACGGTGACACCGAAAGTTATATCCGTGACTGCGAAATAAACGGCAATATCCTCCGTTTCTCCGGCTACGGCTGGGGGCAGCAGCGTCATAACACGGATACACCTGCCCACATCAAAGGCTGGAGTTACGAAAACACCGCTTCTGTCTATTCGGTTCACGACAATATTTTCGACCGCGCCGCATACCGGATGCTGCATCTGGTGGCCAAAAAACCGGAAAGCTGCCCCGTAATGTACAACAACACCTACATCCAGCACGCCGGTCTTCCCCTCGGCCAATACGGTGCCAACGAAACAAAGGAACCGCCCATCCTCCCCTTCGACGACCACGCTGCAGAAACCATCCACACCATTTTCGGCGACAAAACCGCCCAAATCCATATCATCCAATAAAAAAAGACCACCGTCCGCGGCAGTCCAAAAATCCTGTACATTCCCCTTTCTCAAAGCTTTTTGAAAAACGGGAGGGGTCCGAGGAGGGAAAAAAGCTTTTTCGCAAAAAGTTTTTCTCCCTCCCCGGTTTACATTCCCCTTAAGCTCTTCCGATTTTTCTGAATACGTCCATATAGAGCGGGTCTCTTCTTACGAAGTCGCCGATTCTCATAAGGTGACGTGTGGGGTTACTTGCCCAGTTGACGTCGGGATGTTCCCAGTCGCCGTCGGTCAGCATGGGAGTGGGTACCAGTCTGGTATCAAACCATTCGGGGTGGATGATATAACCGATACCGGCGATGTCCCAGATGATCTGAGACCATGCTTCGTCTTCCTTCTGGTTTTCTGCGATGTAGTTGCGCACGTTCTGAACCAGGTAGGATGCGATTTCGCTCTTGCCGTCCAGATAGTGTTCCAGTTCGTAAATGGAAGTTACCAGCGCGGCGATTACGTTCCATGCGGGCATCAGGGTCAGCGGTACACCGCAGTCCAGGATGTACTGTGCCGCAGCAATGTCCTGGATGAAGTTACATTCCAGAGCGTCGTGCCAGTGGAGGCTATTGCCTGCCAGCCATACAACAACGATCTTTTCCTTGATTTCGGGCTTCATCATCAGAGCGGAGGCAATGTTGGTACCTGCGCCGATGGCTACTACGTACAGAGGACCTTCGCGGCTTTCGTCCATGGCTACTTCGATCAGATGATCCGCAGCTTCTGAGGGGATGGGACCGCCGCCCTTGACCATTCTCTGCTTGGAACCGCGGCGTGCCTTCGGGATGAATTCTTCACCCTTTACCAGCTTCAGAACCTTCAGGATTTCCTGATAGCTCCGTTCCATACCGTCTGCCGGGTCGTCGTCAACCAGAGTGGCATGAATACCTTCCAGAACCAGCTGACCGTCCTGTGCGGCGCGTACGGCATAGGAAAGGGCGAACTGGTCGTCTACTTCACAGGCTGTATCTGTGTCCAGAATAATGGAAACCTTACCCTTCGGGGGTTCCAGCATGGCTACTCTTTGTGCTTCTGTCATAATCGTATCTCCTTTGATTATTGTTCAGGTACGTAAACCGTATACCATATATTCATTATACTATATCCCGACCGAATTTTCAATAATCCGGCGGATTTTTTTATTTAGCGGCCTGTACCGGCGGCAGAAGTTCCAGACTTTCGCCCAGATCCTTCGTTACCGCTTCTTCACCCTGACGTACGGTGAATTTGCCGCCGCGGATTTCCACGCTGAAGCAGAGGCCGCGGATCTTTACATCCTTCAGTTCCAGTTCTCCGGCGGGGAATACCTTCGGAGGCTTTATGTACACACTGCCGTCAGAACGTACGTGAATACCGCAGACACCGAACACGATGGTCTGTGCGCAGGAAACAGAGCTGATCCCGGCCTGCAGAGGTGTATCCACACGCTGCATGAGCATATTGGCAGCACAGGAGTCCCCCATGTAGGGCAGTCTGGTTCCCCACCACAGTACCCGGCTCAGAATATCCGATGCCATTTCTTCATACCCGATTTCATACAGCTGCAGGACAACCTGCATGGTGAACAGGGTACAGATACCGCCGCCGCCGTTGTCAATGTCAATCTGGTCGTAGGCGGGGTCCAGCTTGGAAATGCTGTGCAGACCATATCTGGACAGGAATTCCGTATCGTTCAGATGGGCGATCAGTTTCTCCTGTACCGGCTTGTCGATGACGCCGCTGGACAGAAACTTATACATCTGCACAGTATACCGTTTCTGCCGTTCGCCCTTCCAGATGAAATCGTACCAGCCCGCTTCGTCGTCCCAAAGCTCGGGCAGCAGCTTCTTCAGTTCCGCCGCACGTTCCAGCAGAATCGGCTCCGGCTTGCCGCCCATCACGGAAATCGCATAGGCAAACAGGAAATTCCGATACCGTCTGGCGTTCAGGTCGGGCATAACGCCTTTGTAAACATACCCTAAATATTCCCGGCGCAGCTCCAGATGGGATTTACCGCCGTCACCGTAATCCATCAGTACCGCGGGTTTACTCAGATCGTCACCCACACCGGCATGGAACAGTGCCCACTCCAGAATGGTTCGGCCGTCCACAACTTCTTCAAGGAACGCCGTGTCTCCGTTCAGCAGTACCTGATAATAGATCATACCCAGTACTTTTTCCTGGTTGATGTGGTACCAGGGACCGGTGGGTGCGCCGTCCAGAGGAAGAATGGCAAAGGATTTGCACAGATCCACGTGCAGGAAGCTGCGGATCATTTTCTTGTTCGTTTCGGAATCCACAAGCGGATGGAGCATGATACCGCCGGCATAGTCCCACAGATAGGAGCACATACAGCCGCCGGTAACGCTGCCGGTGCTGTAGAACGGTGTTGTGTAATAATTGGGATTCTCCCACCGGTTCAGGCAGTAGGTTACGAGAGAACGGTAGTACAGCGCATTCAAAGCCGGATTATCGGACGTAAAGTGGGGCAGGCCGGCGAAGATGCGTTCCGTATCCTTCTTCAGCCATGCAAATGCGGCTTCCAGTTCCTTTTCGGGATCGGCCATCATCTCTTCAGCTTCTCTTACCAGATCGTCCGTCTGTCCGCCCAGTACGGCACATACGGCAACCTGCCAGGATTCACCCGGCTTTACGGTACGGGTGGTTTCCAGAAGCTCGGCATTGGCAAACCAGCTCATGTCCGGTTCGGTACAGCCGATGATGCACATGGGATCCGTTTCCGCATACGGTTCACCGGCTACATTGTGGGAATGACCGATGGCTTTCAGATATGTACCCTTTCCTTTGTCGAAACGATCGGTAGTCAGGGAAGCAAAATGCAGATATCCGCTGTGCGGTACCACGTCGAATCCCCATACATGGGCAGGATAGCTGGCCAGACCGCCGCCGACCGTGATCTGCAGAGGGGCTTCAAGGGGGGTATCGGAAATATTGGTGAACTCGATGCAAAGAATACATCCGTTCCGTCCGGGCGGCAGCATGGTCAGGGTTTTCGCCTGCCAGTTTCCGGCCTTACCCTGCCGCAGAATACCGTTGGGCAGCCATGTCCAGTCCCGTCCCTGAATACGTTCCCCGTCGATACGTGCTTCCAGAGACAGACCTGTTGCGGACCAGGGACAGTTTTCCAGACGGGTGATGACAGCGGCTCCCTCCGGCGGGGTCAGCACTGTACCTTTCTCACCGGCAATACCGATGTCCCGTTCCAACAGAATATTCATTTCGCTGCGGAACACAAAGGGATTGTCACGGAATGCGGATGATTCGAAATATGCGGAAAACATTTGCTCCTCCTGTTCTCTCTTCCCTGCGGCAGTTTGCATATGTCACATCCGGGCAAGAGTTTTGGAAAATATTCGGCTCCGACCTGTTTTCGGATCAGAAAGTCATCATTATACACAGATTGGGAAGAAACACATCCGTCCTCTTCCCAATCCCTTATTCACTTTCAAACAACCTTTTTACCGCCGCGCCATACACCGCAGACAGTAATATTGTCGTCAAACAGTACCAGATCCGCATCGTATCCGGGGGCAACCGAACCCTTGCGGTCGGCAATACCCAGCTCTCTTGCCGGGTTCACGGTCAGCATGGTGATTACATCGGACAGAGGAATACCCGCATCCTTGGCCATCACGCGTACGAGACGGTCCGTGGTAGCCACGCTGCCCGCAAAGGAAATACCGTCGGGCATATGGGCGATTCCGTCAAATACCTGTACCATCTGACCCTTCTTCAGACTACCCAGCAGATAGTCCCCGTCGGGCATACCGGCACCGCGCATGGCGTCCGTAATCAGTACCATTCTGTCCCTGCCCTTGGTCTTGTAGATCAGCTGCAGGAGAGAAATGGGCAGATGAAGTCCGTCGGCAATGACTTCCACGCAGATTTCGTCATGGAGCAGGGAGCCTTCCAGAAGTCCCGGTACACGGTAGCCGTTTTCACGGATAATGGTGGACATACCGCTGTACAGGTGGGTTGCCATGGTGTATCCGGCATCAATGGCCGCCGTTACATCGGAATATCTTGCCGCGCTGTGACCTGCGGAGAAAAGAATCCCCTGATCCTTCAGCTGACGGCACAGCTCAACAGCACCGGGCAGCTCGGGCGCAACGGTCCAGATTTTCAAATCTCCCTCGGCCAGTGCGCAGATGGTGCTCCAGTCGTCGTCCACGGAGGAACGGATATAGGCGGGGTCCTGTGCACCGGCCATTTCGGCGGCGATGTAGGGACCTTCCAGATGTACGCCCAGAATTTCCGGCAGATCCGCTGCTTTGGCGGATGCACGTACTCTGCGGCAGGCAGCAAAGGTTTCGGCCAGTTCTTCGTTTTCACAGCACAGTGTGGTGGGCACGCAGGCGGTGGTTCCGTGGTGCAGGTGCTTTTCCAACGCACCGATGACCGCTTCTTCACTGCCGTCCATAAAGTCGTGTCCGCCGCCGCCGTGGAGGTGGATATCGATAAATCCCGCGGAGAGATAACGGTTTTCGCCGTCTACCACCGTATCTGCCGGAAGGAGGGTACCGTCCGTGCTGACTGCGGCGATCTTATCCCCGTCGAGCAGAACCGATGCGTCTTCGAAAATCCCGTCCGGGGTTACGAGACGTATATGTTCAATACGTGTTTTCATGGTATATCTCCCAAACAGAAGAATTACTTATGGGTGATGGTGTAGCTGCAGCCTTCTGCGGGACGGATCTTGGATTCATCTACCTTGGCGTAGGAATCAGCGTCCACAAACAGCATCCAGTCGCTGTGACCCTTCAGCATGGTAGCAGGAATGGTGTTGGTCAGATCGTTTTCCAGAGTCAGCTGAATGGCATTGGCCTTAACACCGTAGGGTACGCAGGAAATGATCTTCTTGCACTGCATGATCTGGTAGCAGGTCATGGAAACAGCCTGCTTCGGCACGTCGTCAACGGTTTCAAACCAGCCTTCGCCTACCTGCTGCTTCTTGCAGGTATCGTTCAGGTTTACGATGATGTAGGCTTCCTTGGTTTCGAAATCTGCCGGCGGGTCGTTGAAAGCGATGTGTGCGTTTTCGCCGATACCGATCAGACCCAGGTCGATGGGTGCTGCACGCAGTTCCTTGGTCAGGTATGCGATCCCTTCAGCGGTGCCGTCAACCAGATAAGCGGCCTTCAGCGGAATCTTCTGGATAAAGCGTTCCTTCAGGTACTTACGGAAGCTGGCGATGTGGGTTTCGGGCAGATCAACGTATTCGTCCAGGTGGAACATAACAACCTTGGACCAGTCAACATCCATGGTGATCAGGGGTTCCAGAGTGGTCAGCTGGGAAGCACCGGTGGAAAGCACAATGCGCGCTTCGCCCTTTTCACGGATTGCCTCATTGATAATGGCAGCAGCGGCTTCGGCTGCATGAATACCAAGTGTCTTGGCAGTTTCGTTTACAAAAATCTGCATAATGTTACTCCTTTATGTACATATAAATTTTTTCTCGTTTCAGAGAGGATCACAGAGAAAACTCTGCCGTACCCTCAAAGGATTTATAATGCACGGAAGCATGATCCTGTGCCCAGTCATTGCTTGCCGCCATTGCATGGTAAGTGGGATTATTCCGCATTTCTTCCATATTCGCTCTGGATGTGGGGATCAGCAGAATATCCGCGTTTACTTTTTCGTAGAATTCACGCAGTCCCGTGTCGCACAGGCAGTGATGGGGCATCTGCAGCGCATCACATTCCAGACCCTCGGAAAACCGCCACAGAACCATCTGCAGGATCCGTGTACCCGCATCTCCCGCGAACATAATCTTCTTTTCCGTGCCCTGCACCGTGAAGATCAGGGAAAGCTGGTTGGAATCCGTGCATATCGAAGTGTCCACAGGTGTGTTCAGGATATGGAATTCCAGAGAATCCACGCGCAGTGTTTCACCGATGGACGGCTTGTACCCTTCGGCACCGGTTACGGTCAGAATCTTCTGCATGGTTTCCCAGCCTGCCTGCGCCCGTTTGTCACCGAACTCCTCCGGTGTGGGGAAATGATATACGATCCTCTGCACTTCCACCCGCGCGGCCAGATTCTCCCGTTCGCTGATGCCCATAAGGACACCGTAATGGTCCAGATGGGGATGGGTAACGATCCACATGCTGACAACGGGCTTGCCTTGTGTTTGCGCTTCCAGCAGTTCCAGAAAAGCTTCCGCATCCTCCGGCAGACCACCGTCGATCACGCAGAGTTCACCGTTGTCCGTAAGCAGGATATAGCCCATACCGGTGCTTCTCCATGCCACGCCGTCATCGATACGGCAGGCCGTTGTGGAGAACTGTATCAGTTTACCCATTTCTGCCTCTTTCCGCGGCGATACCAGTATCCCGCAAGTGAATTCATACCTTCTTATAGTATACCATAAAATTCCCGAATGTCAATCGTCCCTATCAAATAAATTTCTGTTTTCTTATCCCTTCTGTCATCCGGAGGCAGGCAGTACGCGAATTGTTTGTAATTTTTATCGAAACACTTCCTGTTATCCCATTGCAATCTGCCGGGAGAAATGGTATAATGAAACCGTTAAGAAATCCATTACTCATAGGGAGGTATAACTATGAATGGTTCATTCCGTGTCCTGGACGGTCTTCCGGATGATGAACGTCTGGTGATGAAAAAACACTCAAATTCCATATTCAGAATCCCGGAATATTCTTCTGCGGAAGAGATCGATCGCCGCCGTGAAGAACTCAGGTTCAATCTTCGTATGGCCGCAGGTCTGTATCCCTGGCCCGAAAAAACGCCGCTGAATGTCCGCCGCGAGCTTGTGGGGAATTTTGACGGCTATTCCGTGGAAAAAATCATGCTGGAAACCCGTCCCGGCCTGTGGACTACGGGTAATTTGTATTTCCCACGTCCCCTGACCGGCAAAGCACCCGCCATTCTCAATGTAATCGGCCATGTCTGGACCCAGCGTCTGGCCCGTGCCGAGGATGAAGATTACCCCCAGCAGATCGCCAATTTCGCCCGCATGGGGTTTGTATGTCTGGTACTGGACATGATCGGCATGGTGGACAACACGCAGATCTCCCATTATTACGGAAAAATCGATAATACAAACCATTTCAGCGAAACGGATCTGAGAAACGAGCTGTGGCTCTCCGGCGGTATGGGTATTCAGCTTTGGAACAATATCCGTGCTGTGGATTATCTCTGTTCCCTGCCGGAGGTGGATGAGAACAACATCGGTGTCACAGGCGTATCCGGTGGTGGGACACAATCCTACGTACTCGGCTTTATGGATGACCGCATCAAGGCAACCGCACCGATCAATATGGTTTCCAGCCATTTCGCCGGCGGCTGCATCTGTGAAAATCCGCCCGGATTACGGCGTATTACCAGCAATGTGGAAATGACCGCCATGATCGCTCCCCGTGCCCTGTTCCTCGCCGGCTCCACCGGTGACTGGACCGATCTGCAGGAAACCGTGGAGGTTCCCGATATTGCTTCCGTGTACCGTCACTACGGTATCGAAAATATGCCGGAGCATTTCTATCAGGATGCCGGACATCAGTACAATGCAAAGACCCGTCATGTGGTATACAATTTCTTCGCCCGTCATCTGATGGGGAAAGATATTCACTGGGAAGAACAGCCCATTGAGACCGATGATCTGCTGGATTTCACCTGGTTCCGCGGCAAGGGTCACGCCCCCGGCTTCAACAACGATGCTGAATTTTTTGCTTACCACAAAACCGAACGTGCGGAAGCTTACCTGCGTACTGACCATTCGGAAAAAATCGAAATGCTGCGCTGGATAACGGGTATCAAGGACGGAATCGAACCGGAATATACTTCCGTTTCCTGTTCCCGAGAAGATTCTGTTTTCGTGGAAAAAGGTATCCTCAGCGGTGAATCCGGCGAGAAGATACCCTATGTCCGTCTTATCCCCACGAACTGGGACGGCAAAAATGTCTGTCTTGCTCTGGGGGACAAAGGCAAGGAGATCGTCATGTCCCCGGCTGTACAGTCCATGCTGCGGGACGGAATTGCCGTTTTCAGTGCCGATCTGTTCATGACCGGTGAATACGAGGGTGCCCAAATCCTCGTTTGCGGCGACGATATGTACAAACCGTACACCTACACCTTCAATTATCCCGTATGTGCACTGCGCGCGCAGGATACAGCTCTTTTATGGAAAGCGATTTCCGGCAACGGTATGCAATGCTCTATTCTTGCGGACGGATGTGCTGCAAGAGCGGTGGCCTGTGCTCTTCCTCTGCTGAAAAACGTGCAGTCCGCCAAGCTGGAAAAAGCAGCGTTTGCCCTTTCCGGTGATGAGGAATATGCCGAAAACTGTTACATCCCCGGTATTCTGGCCGTCGGCGGTCTGGAAGGCTGCCTGAAGCTGGCGGGATGCCCCGTGGAAACCTTCTGAATCAACAATACATTTCACCAAAGAGGTATCAAAATATGAAAAATGCATTTCGCGTGCTGGACACCCTTCCGCAGGATGCCAGACTCCATGTAACCAGAAACACCGATGCCCATTATACTGTTCCGGAATATGCATCCGTTGAGGAAATCGACCGCCGCCGTGAGGAACTGCGATTCAATCTGCGCATTTCCGCCGGTCTGTATCCCTGGCCCGAGAAGACACCCCTCAATGTAAAAAGAGAACCGGTCGGCGAATTTGACGGCTATACTGTGGAAAAGATCATGCTGGAAACCCGTCCCGGTCTGTGGACCACCGGTAATCTGTACATGCCCCGTCCCCTGACCGGCAAGGCTCCCGCCATTCTCAACGTGATCGGCCATTGGTGGGAACAGCGTCTGACCCGTGAACCGGCCGGCGACTATCCGCAGCAGATCGCCAACTTTGCCCGTATGGGTTTTGTATGTCTGGTACTGGACATGATCGGTATGGTGGACAATATGCAGCTCGACCACTACTACGGTGAAGGCGACAAGGATATGTGGCTCTCCGGCGGTCTGGGCATTCATCTGTGGAACAATATCCGTGCTGTGGACTATCTCTGCTCCCTGCCGGAAGTAGACGAAAACAATATCGGCGTTACCGGTGCATCCGGCGGCGGTACACAGTCCTTTGTACTCGGCCTGGTAGAAGACCGTATCAAGGCATGTGCGCCCATCAACATGGTTTCCGGTCACTACGCGGGCGGCTGTACCTGTGAAAACTCCACCGGTCTGCGCCGTATCACCAACAATGTGGAAATGACCGCCATGATCGCTCCCCGTGCCCTGTTCCTCGCCGGCTCCACCGGTGACTGGACCAACCTGCTGGAAACCGACGAAGTACCCGCCATTGCCACCGTATATAAGCATTACGGCATGGACAATATGCCCGAATATTTCTATCAGGATGCAGGCCATCAGTACAACGAAAAGACCCGTCACAAGGTTTACAATTTCTTCGCACGTCATCTGATGGGCAAGGATATCCAGTGGGAAGAACAGCCCATCGATCCCGGCGATCTGCAGGACTACACCTGGTTCCGCGGCGAAGGTCATGCCCCCGGATTCAACAATGACGAAGAATTCTATACCTACCACAAGGCAGAACGTACGGCCGCTTACGCCGGTACCACCGATGCGGAAAAGATGGCTATGCTCCGCTGGGTAATCGGTATCCGTGACGAGGTAGTTCCCACCTTCCGTCAGGTTTCCGTTACCAGAGAAGACGGTATTCTTCTGGAAAAGGGTATTCTCTCCGGCGATAAGGGTGAAGCCATTCCTTTCGTACGTCTGATCCCTGTCAACTGGGACGGTAAGAGCATCTGCGTTGCTCTGAGCGGAAACGGCAAGGAAATCGCCGCTTCTCCCGCCATGCAGGCAAAACTGGCGGACGGTATTGCCGTAGTCAGTGCGGATCTGTATATGACCGGTGAATTCGAAGGTGCCGAAATCACCATCACCGGTGACGAAGTATGCGTACGTCACACCCACTCCTTCAATTATCCCATCAACGCTCTGCGCGCTCAGGATGCCGCACTGCTGTGGAAGGCCGTTCACACGGATGGCATGGAATGTTCTCTCGTGGCCGAAGGCTGTGCCGCAAGAGTCGCTGCCTGTGCCCTGCCCTTCCTTGACGGCGTGAAATCCGCTTCTCTGGAAAAGGCTCCTCTGCTGCTGAACGGTGAAAAGGAATATCACGAACAGTGCTACATTCCCGGTATTCTGGCTGTCGGCGGATTCGACGGATTCCTGCAGATGGCCGACTGCCCGGTTGAACTGCTTTAAGTATCTCTGACCTCTTTACTTTCGCCGGGATTTGTGGTATACTTATTACAGAGGATATTCTCTCTGCCATGTGCCTGCGGTGTGCTGTTTGAAAATGCGGGATGCGGGTCAGGACACGGCAGTGCCAAATATAAATTATCGCCGCCCTGTGCGGCAGATGGAGAGCATCATGTCTCTGAAATGTATACAGCTTAACGAAGGACAGCTGCTTGGGTATCTCAGTATTATCCGCCGCAGTTTCCAGGCAGTAGCCAGAGAAATGGATCTGCCCGAGGAAAACTGTCTCGCCAGCGGTTCCTTCATCAAAATGGATCAGCTTCTGGCGGATTATCGCCGGGGTGTGCGGATGTTCGGTTGTCTGTACGAAGGAAGCGCAGCCGGATATATGCAGCTTGAACAGACGGAACCCGGACGGTTTACGCTGGACAAGCTGGCCGTACTGCCGGAATTCCGCCGACAGGGGATCGGATCGCAGATGGTGAATCACGCCATGGATATCGCCAAAAGTCACGGCGGTATTGAGCTGACGATCTCCCTCTTCGCCAACGATGACCGGCTCATCCAATGGTATGCCAATCACGGCTTCATACATACCGGCGTAATAGAACGTCCCGGTATTCCCTTCCCCATTGCCCACATGGCGTTGGATCTGCACGGTCCGAGCCGTTGATACGGGCAATACACAAAAAGCAAAACAGGCTGTCTTTCCTGCCGTACAAACGGTGGAAGGACAGCCTGATTTTTATTTTTTATTTATGCCGGATCGTTTACAACACCCACAAACAGGGGCATGCCGTCCGTACCGGTGAGAACGAACAGGAAGGGACGGTCCAGTACAAAGTCCACTTCATCCTTCGGAGGCATGGCCGCACCTGCTGCGCGCATAACCGTATAGGCGGCTGCTGTACAGCCTTCTTCGTCGATTTTCACCCGCGCAGCGTGCTTTACATCGGACAGGAACACATCCTCCGTATCCCCCGTAATGGGCGTGAAATCGGCTGTATTGCGGTCAAACACGTCGGTAATACCGAGGGCGTTCAGTCCGTCCGTCAGCTCCAGATCCGAGGACACATCAAACTTCGGCACAGCCATATTCACGATCAGGAATTTGCTGTTCTTTTCATAATCCGGATCAAAGAGAAAATCCATAGCGGTAGAATCCGTGATCAGCTCGTCCACGGACACACCTTCGTCCGGAAGTAAGAACCACATCGCCCCGCTTTCGTTCAGTCTCAGGCTTACGGCGGCAAATTTATCTTCCCAGTAATAGGTATCGCTGCCGGAACGGTGCATGAAATCACAGGTTTCCGTTCCGCCCGCAGCAAGGTGGAATTCTCCCGGTTTGGTAGCGGATTCGCTAAACACGTGATCCCATTTTGCCTGATAGAATACGGTTGTGGCCAACGACAGAATGGTTTCGGGATCCAGCGTAACACCCTGCACCTGATCCTTCAGCAGTCCGCCGGTCTGTTCGTTCAGCCAGTCCTGCAGGCATTTTGTATACTCCTCGGAGCCCATCTCACCACGGAAGGAAGAGGCATAATAATATTCCGCCAGCCGGCTTACGGTTTCCGGATTGTAGGAAATGTTCTCATCCAGCCAGAGTGAGCTTGCCAGAACGCTGGTCACCGCCCCGTTGTCGCTGTAATTGGCATTCCACACCGCATGGGCTTTGGTCCGCAGTGCTTCGATATTGTCCACGCCAGTCAGGGTAAGGATCTGTTCTCTGCTCTCCCCGTCCGTCACTTCCGCCAGCATACCCAGCGCCATAAACACGTTCAGCGGGGAGTATACCCGGTTTTCGCCTTGGGTATCGGGGAGAAAAGTGCGTACAGTACGGCTGCAGAATTCCCCCAGTCCGTCCGTATATCCCTCCGGCTGATTCCGCTGTGCGTTTCTGTCGGCCAGCCAGGCATCGTAAACCGCCGCAAAGCCCTCATGATCGAACTGGCCGGAGCCGTCGATAAAGCTTTCCTCATCGGGATATTTCGCCATCTGCGGATACACAGCGGCGGCAAGCTCGTAGCCGATATCGGCCGGCGGTACGGCAGCACATCCGCCGAGCAGCATGGCTGCGGTGAAAAAGGCAATGGTACGTTTGAACATAATAAATCCCTCCTTCGGGTAATTCGGTTATGTATAAGACGATCTTTCCGGGCAAAAGTTCCCGCAGAAAAAGAAAAACCGCTGCATACGGGGATACCGTACACAGCGGGAAGCATTTCGATCAATACAGCAGGTTGGTATAGATATAGTACAGAATGAACAGTACGCTGGCGATTACCATAACGGAAATGATCATCACGGGTGTTAAGGACTTGTACAGCAGGGTTACTGCGAACAGGAACAGACACAGAGCAAAGATCATAAAGGGAGTCATGGGCTGACGTCTGGTGTCCACCTTCTTGACTACGGACCAGATCAGGTATGCCAGAGCGGCTGCGGTCAGAGCACCGAATACCCATACAAGAATGGGGCAGATTTCAAACACAAATTTGGTTTCGCGATGGGAATTGAAATGTACAAAGTCGAGCAGAGAACCCATGATAATGTCTGCCAGTACGATGATCAGTACACGCAGGGTAACAACCTTTGCTGCTTCTTCTCTGGACAGAGCTTCTCTTTTCTTGGATGTATTCTCAGTGTTGATCTGATTATTCTTAGCCATATCCATCTATCAGTCGGCTGCCGCAATCCGGGCAGTCTACTCCTTTCGATTGAGAGATTTTAAATCCGATTATATTTTTATGTTTATTCTTACAATTCATACGCGGCAGACACGCAGGCCAGTACAAATACCGCCGCGGTTTCCGTCCGCAAAATCCGTTTTCCCAGTCCCGTCATCCGCATACCGCAGGATTCGGCGTACGCAGCTTCGTCCACGGAAAATCCGCCTTCCGGTCCGATAAACACCGCGATCTGTCCGGGATTTTCGGTCTGTTTTGTGAGAGCGGAAAGAGAAACGGTTCCATCCCCCTCGTAACAGAACAGGGGAAGCTCCATGCCCGCCGCTTCGTTTACGGCAGGACGGAAATCCATCGGTTCCTCCACGATTGGGATAATACCGCGTCCGCACTGCTTGGCAGCTTCGTAAGCGATTCTCTGCCAGCGTTCGGTTTTTTTCGCGCCGTCTTTCCTGTCCAGCTTCACCGTACAGCGGCTGGTTCGCACTGGTACGATACGGGAACAGCCGGTTTCCACGGCTTTCTGGATCACTGTATCCATTTTGTCGCCCTTCACCAGTGCCTGATATACCACAGCGGTATACGGCGGCTCCGTGTCGGCCTGCTTTTCCGACAGTACGGACAGCAGAACCTCATCCCCCGCAGACACGACAGCGGCGACATATTCCCTGCCTGCCATATCGCACACGGTGATCTCCTCACCGATCCGCACCCGCAAAACATGGGTCAGATGATGGGCATCTTCACCGATTATGGAAATCTGCTTCTGTCCCGCTTCGTCAGCGGAAACAGCATCGGCTCGCACAAAGAATCTGGGCATAACTCACTCTCTAAAACAGTTGTTTCATATCAGATACCATAATATTATACTATATTTTCGCGAATTTGTCAAACCGTTTTACGAATATTTTTCGTTCTTTTTCGTAAAATCCTGCATTTTCTACTTGCCGTATACAGTTGTTCACAAAATTGTTACATTCAATGGACAAAATAAGACAAAACAGACTGTATAAACCGATCCTGAAACCGGGTACACAGTCTGTTTTTTCGTTTTTCTGTCGGTGTTTTTTCGCAGAATCCGCCTTTACGCTTTCTTCACGCAGGCGCAGTACCAGCCGTTTTCTCTGCTTTCATCATGGATAACGAAACCGTTTGCCTTCAGGGCTTCCACGACCTCGTCCGCCCGTTCTTCGATAATACCGGAAACGATGCATACAGCATCATCGGCCATGTAAGCCCCCACATCGGGAGCAAGACGGATAATGATGTCCGCTACGATATTGGCCACAACCACATGGTATCCGTCCCCTTCCACCTGCTTCAGCAAGTCGGAAACGGCACATTTTACATTGGCGGTATCGTTCAGCTCCGTATTTTCCACAGCTACTTTCACTGCCTGGGGATCAATGTCGCAGGCAAAGCATTCCGCCGCACCCAGCTTGGAGGCACAGATGGCCAGAATACCGCTTCCGCAGCCTACGTCCAGCACCTTGCAGCCGGGGGTGGTGTATTTTTCCAGCATGGCGGCACAGAGTCTGGTGGTTTCGTGGGTACCGGTACCGAATGCCATACCGGGATCCATCAGTACGGTGATCTCGCCTTCCGAGGGAGTGTGTTCTTCCCACACGGGCACGATGACCAGCTGACAGCCGGTTTTGATGGGCTTGTAGTATTTTTTCCAGGAATCCGCCCAGTCTTCCTCGGATACGCCGATCTGTTCCACTTCCGCTTCAATGGCCAGCTCGGTCAGACGGCTGCGGATGAACAGCACACTTTCCGCGGGAGATTTGATTTCGGGAATGAATACGGAAACATATGCCACGGTTCTGTCCGCTTCGATGATGCTCTCGTCGATCAGATCCCCGTACACGCCGTCCAGTTCACGGTCCACGTCGGAATAGTCTTCGATCATCAGACCGTTGTCCACCATGCTCATCACGCCGGAAACGGTGTCCAGATCTTTTACGCCGCATTTCACGCGGATTTGAATCCAACTGCTCTGATTATCAGTCATATCTACCTCTTATTCTGTCTCAGTCCTTCTTGAAGAAGCGTTTGAAAAACTTGGTTCTCTTCGTGTAGTTTCCTTCTCCGCAGCTTTCGGCAAACTTTTCCAGAAGCTCCTTCTGCTCACGGCTCAGTCCCTTGGGCACTTCCACCACTACGGTGAAATGGAGATCGCCGTGGTATTTCGGATTGTTGATCCGCTGTACGCCCTTGCCGCGCAGGGTGAAGGTGGTACCGGTCTGGGTACCTTCGGGGATGGTATATTTCTGGGAGCCTTCCAGCGTGGGAATGTCGATTTCCGCACCCAGAGTGGCTTCCGCGTAGGTGATCGGCACTTCGCAGTACAAATCGTCGCCGTCACGCTCAAAGACGGAATGGGGACGAACCATGATGAGGATGATCAGATCCCCTGCACCGCCGCCGTTCATGCCGTCGCTTCCCTGGCCTCTGAGAGCAATCTGCTGACCGTCATCCACACCGGCGGGAATATTGACTTCCAGCTTCTTGCTGGCACGCACATAGCCGTTGCCCTTACAGTCCGTACAGGGCTTTTCCACGATCTTACCCTTACCGCCGCAGGCATCGCACTGCTTCTGGGTCTGCATATAACCGAAGGGGGTTCTCTGCTGGACTCTTACCTGACCGCTGCCGCCGCAGGTGGAACAGGTCTTCGGGGATGTACCCGCTGCAGCACCGGATCCGCCGCAGGTGCCGCATTTCTGCACCTTCTGGTAGGTGATCTCCTTCTTGCAGCCGAATACCGCTTCCTCGAAGGTCAGGGTCATTCTTACGGTGATATTGTCTCCGCGGATGGGGCCGTTGCGTCTGCTGCTGCCGCCCATACCGCCGCCGAAGAAGGAACTGAAAATATCGCCCACGTCAAAACCGAAATCGCCGAATCCGCCAAAGCCTCCGCCTGCACCCGATGCGGGATCGAAGGCTGCATGACCGTACTGGTCGTACTTGGCCTTCTTGTCGGGGTCGGACAGCACGTCATACGCTTCGTTGACCTCTTTGAACTTCACTTCCGCTTCCGCATCTCCGGGGTTCATATCCGGGTGATACTTCTTCGCCAGCTGTCTGTATGCTTTTTTGATCGCCCCTTCGTCCGCACTTTTGTCGACGCCGAGGACCTCGTAATAATCTCTTTTGTCTGCCATGCTCATACTCCATATCGCCCGTCAGATGCATTTTTTCGACAGGCTTAAATATCGGAAAGCGGGCGGAGTTGTTATCCCCGCCCTTGATCCGGATTTATTTTCAGTTTTCGCTCTTGTCTTCGAAGTCTGCGCTGTAGTAGGTACCGTTGCCGCCTGCGTTGGGATCGAAGCCTGCTCCGCCTTCTGCGCCTGCGCCGGGATTCTGCTGTGCGTACATCTTTTCCGCGATGGGATAGAATGCCTTTTCCAGTGCTTCGGTATCGGCCTTGATGGCTTCGATATCGTCACCCTTTACGGTTTGCTTCAGCTTGTCGATTGCGGCACGTACGGCGTCCTTATCCGCGTCGGAGGCCTTATCGCCGATTTCGGACAGGCTCTTTTCGCTCTGGTAGATGGTGGATTCCGCACGGTTCTTGATTTCGATCATTTCCTTCTGCTTGCGGTCTTCTTCAGCGAACTTTTCCGCTTCGTGAACGGCCTTGTCAATGTCTTCCTGGGACATATTAGTAGAGGAAGTGATGGTGATGTGCTGTTCCTTGCCGGTACCCTTATCGGTAGCGGATACGTTTACGATACCGTTTGCGTCGATGTCGAAGGTAACTTCAATCTGCGGAACGCCTCTGGGTGCGGGAGTGATGCCGTCCAGAATGAATCTGCCCAGAGTGGTATTACCGGCTGCCATGTCACGTTCACCCTGCAGTACGTGGATTTCTACGGAAGTCTGGCCGTCTGCTGCGGTGGAGTAAATCTGGCTCTTCTTTACGGGGATAGTGGTATTTCTGTCGATGATACGGTTGAACACGCCGCCCAGGGTTTCGATACCCAGGGACAGAGGCGTTACGTCCAGCAGGAGCAGGTCCTTGACGTCGCCGCCCAGAACACCGCCCTGAATAGCTGCACCCAGTGCAACACATTCGTCGGGGTTGATGCCCTTGAAGGGATCCTTGCCGCAGAAGTTCTTAACCGCTTCCTGTACGGCGGGAATTCTGGTGGAACCGCCTACCAGCAGTACCTTGTCGATCTGGGATGCCTGCAGACCTGCGTCACGGAGAACCTGCTTGGCGGGCTCGATGGTAGCACGTACCAGATCCGCGGTCATATCGTCAAACATGGCTCTGGTGAGGGTACCGTTGAAGTGCTTGGGACCGGTGGAGTCTGCGGTAATGAAGGGCAGGTTGATTTCGGTGGTGGTCATGCCGGACAGTTCGATCTTTGCCTTTTCGGCAGCATCCTTCAGTCTCTGGAGCGCCATCTTGTCCTTGCGCAGGTCGATGCCGCCGTTTTCCTTGGCGAAGGATTCTGCGATCCAGTCCATGATGCGTGCGTCAAAGTCGTCGCCGCCCAGCTTGTTGTTGCCGGCGGTAGCCAGTACTTCGAATACGCCGTCGGAGATTTCCAGCAGGGATACGTCGAATGTACCGCCGCCCAGGTCATAGATCATGATGCGCTGTTCATTCTCCTTATCCATACCGTATGCCAGAGCAGCGGCGGTAGGTTCGTTGATGATACGCATTACTTCCAGACCGGCGATCTTACCGGCGTCCTTGGTAGCCTGACGCTGTGCATCGGAGAAGTATGCGGGTACAGTGATAACGGCCTGGGTTACGCTGGTACCCAGATATGCCTCTGCGTCTGCCTTCAGCTTCTGCAGGATCATTGCGGAAATTTCCTGAGGGGTATACTGCTTGTCGTCGATGGAAACATTGTAGTTTCTGCCCATTTCACGCTTGATGGACATGACGGTACGGTCGGGGTTGGTGATTGCCTGACGCTTTGCCACCTGACCTACCATACGTTCACCGGTCTTGGAGAACGCAACAACGGAAGGAGTGGTTCTTGCGCCTTCCGGATTCGGAATAACGGTGGGTTCGCCGCCTTCAAAAACGGCTACGCAAGAGTTTGTTGTACCTAAGTCTATACCAATAATTTTTCCCATAATAAGCCTCCATTTGCTTTCTTATATAAATTGAATTTGTTTACGGTTTGATTTTTCAGGCGGGCATCCGTCTCAGTTTGCTACCTTTACCATAGCGTAGCGGATTACCTTTTCGCCGTACATATAGCCGCCCTGCAGGACTTCCACGATCTCGCCCTCGCCGTATGCTTCGTCATCCACGTGCAGGATGGCATTGTGCAGGTTGGGATCGAAGGTGTCTCCGGGCTCGCCGAAGGGTTTGATGTTCAGCTTTTCCAGATTTTCCGGCAATTTATCGAGGATCATTCTGACTCCCTCAGCAAACTTTTCCGGATCTGCATTGCCGTACTTTGCGGCGTACTGCAGATTGTCGATTACGGGCAACAGGCCGGTCAGGGTATCCGTTACCGCATCACCGTAGGTGCTTTCCTTTTCCTTCTGGGAACGCTTGCGGAAATTGTCGTATTCGGCACACAGGCGCAGATACTTGTCATTCAGCTCTTCCGCACGCTTCTGTTCCGCTTCCAGAGCTTTCTTGGTTTCTTCCAGCTCCGCTTTCAGCTTTTTATCCGATTTCTTATCTTTTTTTCCCTCTCCGGCAGCCGCTTCTGCAGCTTCGGATACAGGTTCTTCGTTTACCGACTCCGTGGAAACCGTTTCTTCGGTATCCGGCGTCATCTTTTCTTCCGTCATGTCTTCTCCTGTACTGTTTTTCCTCTTTACTTATTGCCATCCGGCAGACCCGGGGTTATATCCCCTTCCGCCAGAATATTGCTTACACCGTTTGTCAGGCTGTCCACCATGGCGATCACCCGCTTGTAATCCATCCGGGTAGGACCGATGATGCCGATTGCACCCACGGGCACACCCTGATGGCGGATGGTCTTGAAGATCAGCGTGGAATTGTCCATGATCTTGACAAGGTTTTCTCTGCCGATATAGATCTTCACCCGTTCGTCGGAGGATACGTTCACATCCGTTTCCTCGGAGAGAATCCGCAGAAGGTCGTCTTTTTTCTCAAAGAGAGCCAGCAGCTCCTTCAGACGTTCCATATCGTAGTATTCCGGATAGGACAACAGCCGGTTGATGCCGTCGAAGCGGATTTCTCCGCCGTCGAAAGCGGTGATCGTTTCGCAGATACCCTTCATGACCGGCGCTACGAGAAATTCGTATTCGCCCATCATGGCTTCCATTTCCATCAGCAGCGGCATGGTGAATTCCTCCGCCGTCCTGCCCGTTGCCTTTTCGTTCAGCACCACGGCAAGGCGGATACCTACATCCTGGGAAACGGGGACCTGGGAACGGATATGCTTGGTTTTGATGGTCTGGCCGATGACCATGATGAGTACCAGCGTGTAATCATCCAGCCGCATCAGCTCGTACCGGTCCACCAGAATCCGCATCTGCCGGGGCTTGAGTACCATGGCCGTGTAGTTGGTCAGGCGGGATGCCAGCTGCATGGCGCTCTGGAGGATGGTATCCACCTCGCCCTGCTTTACCTTCAGCATCTGCTTCAGCTCGGTAATTTCGTTCTGGGTGAGATTGTATCTGTCCACCAGCGAATTGACGTAGAACCGATAGCCCATTTCCGAAGGGATTCTTCCCGCTGAGGTATGAGGCTGTTCCAGATAACCCATGTCCTCCAGCTCTGCCATCTCGTTGCGGATGGTAGCGGACGAATAGGCGATCTGCTTGGTCTGCATCAGAAATTTGCTTCCCACCGGCTCCCCGTTTTCGATATGGGCGTCGATGATCGCTTTCAGGATCAGTTTCTTGCGTTCACTCAAAATATTGTTATCTTCGTGCAACCTCTTCACCTCCCTGTTTCTTTTGCAAGCCTTTGCGAGGTCAATTTTCACACGCGAATTAGCACTTCAATACATCGAGTGCTAATTTCTGCATTAAGATTACCATTTTACGGCGTTCAATTCAACAGGAATATAAATCCTATCCGTTAACAATTCGTGAACACAAAAAAAGAGTGCTAAAAACACTCTCCAAACGCATCATTCCCGCCCATTTGCACCGACACGCAAACGGACGGTCCGGGAAAAACGATCCCCTGTTATTTTTTCAATCCCGCCAAAAATTTTCTGCATTCCCTGCGGTTTTTCAGAATCACCACATCAGTATCCTTGACATCCTTCAGCATGGCATAATATCTCTCGCGGTTCTTTTCCGCCGTACGCCATACGGACTTCACAAACGCAAAATCCAGCCGGCCCGTGTAGCCTTCCGCCACATTGGCCTCATAGCCGCCGCCCAGCAGTGTACGGGCAAACACGCCGCAGACACAGGCAAACCGGGAATAATCCAGAAAGATCACCGTATCGCTTCTATCCAGCATATTTCCCAATGCCCTGATATAGTTTCCGTCAATGATCCAATTTTCCTTGGCAATCTCTTCGGCCAGCAGCTTGTCAAAAGCGGTTATGGATAAGCTCTCGCCTTCCTTGTCCCAGTACAGTCTGTCCAGATGTACCGCGGGCAGACCCGTGATTGCCGACAGTCTCTTCGCCAGTCTCGACTTACCGGCCCCTCTGGAACCGATAATCATTACTCTTTCCATATAACATTCAACTTCCTTATACAATAATTATCCCAGTCTGCAGTATCTTCGCTTCACAATCAGATAAACGCCGCTTACGGCAAGGCAGGCCCACAGCCAGGTCATATCCCCGGTCGGGGGTGCATAAGGTTCATCCGGTTCGCCGATCCCTCCGTCGTCCGCATAGGAGGAGGAAACAAGGGCACCGGTCTTTTCCGCGTAGTCCGTACCGTTCACGATCCAGACCTCTTCCACGGATACATAGGCATTACGTACGCAGAAGCCGAGACGGCTGTCCGGTACCAGCGCCAGATCTTCGTTTCTATGTATGCTGCAGCTTTCCTCACCGGATATAAAGGTGATGCCGCGGATATCGTTCCCCTTCACGGGGATGATCACCCGTACGGTTTCGCCGGCCGTCATTTTTGCAAGCAGCGCATCCGACAGCACACCGAGGCCTTCCTTCTGCTGCTTTGTGTTCTCCACTTCCACATCCCCGTTTGCACGGATCCGGAAGCCCAGCACATCGGAAAGGGTCTCGCCCGTACAGGACATCAGAAAGCTGATATAGCCGTTTTCCACCGCACCCTCATCCCGGGGATCAAAGCGGAATACAGCTTCAAAGGTATAGGTATCGGGAAGGTCGCATGTCTCCGGCAGAATCGCATAGGCACGGTAAGCATCGTGACCGCGGATGGCCAGAGCCGCATCACGCACCGCCACTTCCCCGCCGCTTGTGTTCGCCGCACCGGCTGCAACACCGGCTGCCTGCGCAGAGGAAATCACGGAGAAATCCTGATGATACAGCACCTCGCCCGCGGTATCGGAAGCACCCGTCCAGACGGCACAGGAATACAGGATAAATAACAGAAAAATCCCTCTGAAAATCATTCCGTACTTCTTGCTGCCGGTCATTGTCACCACTCCCTTCCATACCAATACTATTATAATATCTGCGGCAAAATTCGTCAAGAGGATTTTTTATATTTTTAAGATTTCCACAGGCGTAATGCGGGAAATTCTCCCTTTCTCCATCAGTTTATGCCACACCGTGAGAAGGTGTTACCGTTATTTTGCGGATTCCTCCATCTGCCGCTTCCGCATCTGCCGCCAGTTAATGAATCCGTACAGGTCATTGAGCAGAAACATGACAAAGCAAAAGATCATGGGCAGGCAGGAAATATCCGCAACAGAGGCGATGATCCACAGAATGATCAATACCACATCGTTGGCGGCGTAGGCCAGGGCATAATAGGGACTGCGCAGGAAGGTCAGCCAGGAGGCAAGGAAGCTGGTAGTCACGGAGACCGTACTGACAAGCAGACTGGCATTGCCCAGTGCTTTCAGGATAAAGTAAAACAGAACCGTTACCGCAATGGCCATTACCCACATAAGCACCACCTGCCTGCGGGTAACTCTGTTCACCTCCACCTCGTCGGAATCGCGGTAGGGATGGCGGTACCAGGAGATCACCGACAGGATCGCGATGGGCGAAGACATACACAGATAGGTGATCATCTCCCCGTAATACCGGCAATAATAGGAAATGATCCCGTAAAACACAGCGAACACCACCGTCAGCACCTGGCCGATCACATATCCCTTGGCCACGAAAATCAATGCCGTCACGCCGATCAGGGATGCCGCAAGGGTCATATAGTCCCGCTCGGGCACAAGCAGGAAGGATGCGGTCACGACAATAACGGAAACGATCCACAGAATCCGTTCATGGCGCCGCAGGGATCTGAAAGCTGCAAAAATATTCATAACAGTACCTCCTTACCTCAAAAAAAGCATCCGCGGCATATCTTCAAAGACCTAACGATATGCCGGCGAATGCTTTACATTCACTACCCGGTGGCAGTTGTATTTCTTTCCTGTGCAGTATACCACAGATTCCTCTTTTTTGCAAGGGTTTTGCGAAAAATTCCGTATACCGGATTATTGGTTCCGCAGCGCTTCAAAGGCTTCTCTGGCGATTTCCACGGTTTCCGCGATGTCCTCGTCCGTCAGGGAGGCGTTGATGAAGTGGTTGTGGTGGTTGGTGAAGAACACGCCTCTCTTCACGCACTCGGCTATCCATGCCTGATGGAGCATCAGCGTCGGGTCGTCCGCCAGACGGAGATAGAACAGGGACGGCACACCTGTCACACGCAGATCATAGCCGTAATCCGCCGCCGCTTTTACCAGACCTCTTTTCAGCTGTCCGCCCTTGTCGATGAGCATCTGGGGACAGTTCAGCTTTTTCATCTTTTCAATACAGGCAATCCCTGCCGCGAAAGGTACGGCGGACATCCAGTAGCTGCCGGTATAGGACATGGAGGAGATGGTATTCTTCAGATATTCCTTACCGCAGAGAGCGGATACGTTATAGCCGTTGGCGATGGCCTTGCAGAAGCAGATCAGATCCGCTTCGAAGCCGAAATAATTGTCGCTGCCCGCCATATCCAGACGGAATCCGGCACGCACGTCGTCCACGATCAGAACCGTATCGTTCTCCGTGCACAGCTTCCGTACCTTCTGCCAGAATCCCTTGGCGGGAAGCTCGTTGTCCATGAAGTTCCCGTGCATATAGGGCTGGGAGATCACGGCGGCGATTTCGTCCTTGTGTTCGGCGAATACTCTTTCCAGAGCCTCAGCGTCGTTCCAGGGGAGATAGATGTTGTTGGCCACATCCTCTTCGATCACGCCGGCGTAGTCGATTTTCTGGGTCCAGGGCGCAACACCGTGGTAGTAACCCTTGAAGAACACGATCTTCTTACGGTGGGTATAGGCACGGGCGGCCATAACAGCCATTGTGGTCACGTCATTGCCGTTTTTGGCAAAGAATGCCCAGTCGGCACATTTTACCGTATCCACCAGCAGCTCCGCAAAGTCGATCATAACGGTGGAGGGAGAGGTGGTGCAGTCCCCTTTTTCCCGCTGTTTTCTGGCAGCCTCGTCCACATCGGGGTCGTTGTAACCCAGTACATTGGGTCCGAAAGCGCACATATAGTCGATATAGCGGTGGCCATCCACGTCCCAGAAATAACTGCCCTTTGCATGGTCGGAGAACAGGGGGAAGGCTTCTACGGGAATGAAACAGCCTTCCGCCGGGCCGAGATGACCGTATACGCCGGAGGGAATGACTTTGGCCGCGCGCTTGAACTGGGCCTGGCTGTTGGGATGGGTGTAAATTTCGTGCATGATTTTTCCTCCTTATGCGAGATACAGTGCGACTCTGTCCAGAATCCGGTTCACGTTATCCACCTGGGATACCATACCGCCGACTCTGACGCCGCCCAGTCCGACTGTGGCTACGCTGTTGATCTTTCCGTCAAACAGATCCCTGGCCGTGTCCATATCGGCAAAGGTCATATAGGATGTATAGTCGGCGGGTACTTTTCCGCTGTAGTGCAGACGGTGGTTCTTTGCGGCGATGGCGGCGGACGGTCCGTTTTCGATGGCCATCCGGATCACGCCGTCGGTGATGTAGGAAGCACTCGCCTGTCCCACCTTATCCTGATTGCCGATCTGTACAATGGCTCTGGCGATCACGCCGAACATCAGGGTAGTACTGCGGTTTTTGAACTCCGCATCCGCCAGATCCTCCGAAGAGGGACGCAGGTATTTATCCAGCAGATCCGTGATTTTTATGAACTGCTTCAAAAGGAACGGCAGCTTGTGGAAGCCTTTTGACGGAATGGGTGTTACCGTACCGTCGATCATGCCGTTGAATTTGGCCGGTGTGGAAAAGGGCAGCTTGATCACACAGTTATCACAGCCTTCCTTCATCACACAGCCGCCGTCGGCAAAGCAAAGGGTGGCACTGGGTCCGCCCTTTACGGCAATACCCACGGAACAGGAAGACTTACCCAGGATCTCCTTTGCCTCCGGTACGATCTCCACAAGGGTCGGGATCGCGCCCAGTACGGCAAACATATTGATATATGCCAGTGTTCTTTCGTCTTTCATCATGGCACCTCTTTTTCGGTAGTATTGTTTCAGTATAGCAAAAAATATCACATAAGTCAATTTTATACATGTAAATATTATGTGAAACAACAATCAAAACCACCCGTCAAACGGGTGGTTTGCACAAGGGCTAAAAGCCCAATACTACCGGCCAGCGACTCAAGTCGCTGGCTTTCGTATACTCAAGCCTATTGCCTTTGCCACTTTTGCTGCCC
>SVTO01000026.1 GCA_015063745.1 Oscillospiraceae bacterium
GGCAATAGACTTGTCTTTCCTATTGTACCACCTTAGGAGTTTTTTTGGTATAACCTTTTGTTGCCCACCCGCATAGCGGGTGGTTGTCTGTTTCGCACTTCGTGCTCAACTGCCTAAAGGCATTAACCAAAGGCTGATGTGCCGAGGGTAAAACCCTCGTAACATCAGCCAAAAATTATTCCCCGCGAACCGCTCAGTCCGCCTCACTGACGGACTTCCAGTCCAACCCGTAATCGTTGCGGATGACCGTGTCATCCAGCACAAAAAATGCGTCTTGTGCGTATACATCCCCGGTGCCGAATTTCATCGTCTCCGCATCATACTTGCCGCGGTAAACCGCCAGATGAATGTGCGCGCCGGTGGATATGCCCGCTGTGCCGTTGCGGTAGAAATATTCTCCCTGCGTCAGCACACGGCCAACCGTCAGATCCGCAATGTCGTTGTCGTGCATGTATAATACCGTCATGTAATCATAACTGCCGTCCGCATAACGTACCTTGTTGATGCTCTCGATCCAGACACCGTTGCAGGTCGCGTATCCCGGGTTCACTGCCACTACCTTCGCGTTGAACGGCGCAAATGCCATGCCGTTGGTCGGCTGCATGTCCAGCGCGTTCTGGCTCTGGTGGGAATAGGTGTCGTATGCACCCTGGGTGATCTGCATCGTCTGAGCCGGGAACAGCGCCAGATCCTGGCCCGCAGAGTTGATGATCCCCTGCTTCTCAATAATCCAGGTCAGTGCCGTTTCCGTTTCGTCCGCCAGCCGGATCGCCGCCCCGTTGTTCAGTCCGCCGGCCGTCAGATACTTTTCTCCGTTCTTCGTCAGACCGCAGATTCTCCATGTACCGTCTACGTCGCCCTGAATCGAAAATTCCAGCGCACTGGCCGATACGTCACGGTATAACCCTACGGATACACCGTCACGGCCAACACCCAGTACTCTGTTGAATCCGCCCCGGCTGCAGGCTGCGTAAATCAGATATGTACCCCTCGCCGTGCGCTCCAGACGGAAAGACTGGGTAATGTCATCCGTATTCCGCCACAGCGTTACGCCAAGCCCTTCATAATCCCGGTTCGGTCCGTCGGCCAGTACGTTCAGCACACAGTCCTCGGTCTCCGATGCACGGATCGTGTAGTATCCGTCGGGAATGATCCACTCCGCCGTGTAACCGACCGCATCCATGTATGCCTTCGTTTCCTCCGCATCCGTACTCCACAGCAGGAATACCGCGTCGGAATGGGACATCACGCCCTTGGCCGCCAGCTTCTCCGACAGCATCCGGGCAGAATTCTTCATCGTTGTGCGCAGCGTGTTGTACATCGCCGCTACCGCATCTCCGCGGGTCATGGGTTTGTCCTCGCTCTTCTCGGCAATGCCCGCACTTTCTGCCAGGGATGCCGCGTTGAGGATCGAATAGTCACCCTTCTGGATCCGATACCCCAGAGCGTAGAGCATATAGCTCATGAACACTTCCTGGGACATGGGCGAGTCGGGATAGAACTTCAATTCCGGATTGATCTCCGCCAGACCGCAGGCGTGCAGATACCCTACATACGATGCAGCCCATTCGGGAACGTCCGTGAAGGGATGGGTGTACCCTCCGGAGGGCAGATCGGCTTCCACGCCCATCAGACGTACCGCCATTACCGCACCTTCCATCCGGGTAAGGTCACGTTCCAAATCGAAGGAGATCCCGCCATTGACCGCTGTGCCGGTGCCGGTGATCAGATGGAGATAGTACAGCCGCATGGCCGCTTCCTCCGGTACCAGGGTAAGGCCGGCCTGAATATGGGAAGAGATGGCGTGCTTTGCAAGGGTGTTTCTCAGTGCGGAAGCGGATGCCACATCGGTGGGAACCACTGCGCTGATCGGCTGAACCAGCATAAGCAATGCCAGTACAGCAGAGAGAAGCATGGCGCTTCGTTTCATGTCATCATCCTTTTTCTCATTTTTGTTCCGCGCTTATATGCCGCAGAAACGGTATTTTCCCCGGAAAGTGCTTGCCTGCCCGGGAATACCCAAGTTATATTATACCTGATTATGCAGTATTCGTCAAGAGCACAGCCCGTGAAAAAACCGCCGTTTCCCTGCCAATTCCCCGCATTTCTGCATAATTCCGGCAGAATCTTCGGAATTTTCCCGAATATTTCCACATCCGGAAATGATTTTTCCCCCGCCGCAGATACAAAAACAGACCCCCGTGCCCGCAGGCTGAGAGTCCGTTTTATTTCTGTTCGTCCGTATAAATACCGGAAATGCCCATTGCAAAATACCCATCCTGCTCCGTGTCCCCGTTGACCGTATGTATGTACAAGGGTACGCCGCAGGTCAGCATTTCCTCCACGTATCCGTCCAGGCTGCACAGATCGGCCGCAAAAGTGTAGCCAAACAGCAGCTTCTCCCCGGCAAGCTCCCGCAGATGGTCCGTGTCCGTTTTTCCAGCCCAGTCCAGCCGGTACAGGGTGTAGATGATGTTCTCAAATCCCATCTCCCATACCGCATCGTATTCATCCTCATGGTAGATCTGGGCAATAAACCGATGGCGCAGCTCCGGATACCGGGAGGCAATATGGGCCAGCCCTGCCAGATTGTCATCCTTGATGTCCGTCACGATGTACAGGTCATCGTACTGCAGCAGAAACGCCGCCGCATCCTCCAGCAGCATGGGCGTGTACGTATCGTAGATCCGACATTCCCGGAATTCCGCAGCCGTCAGCGGTACGTTGTCCGTGATCGCGGACGAATACTGCGTATACCAGTCATGCACGCAGGCTAACTCTCCGTCGGCGGTAAAATTGAAATCCAGTTCCACAAACCGGCATCCCGCCCCACAGGCCGCTTCCATGGCTTCCCTGCTGTTGGACCCGGTCATTCCGTCCACTGTACCGGCTGCATGGGTAATATACCGTACCTGCCGGCAAAGCTCCACAATGACCTCCGCCCTGTCCATCACAGCCTCCGCCGTCATGGGATACGTCTTCGGTACAGCCGTTCCCTCCGGCGCCGTGAGGCACATATGCAAAGCACTCAGACAAATCAGAAGTCCGAGCAAACACCCGATCAGACGCACCGAATCCCTCCCTTCCGTCAGAACAAAAAACCGGAGAACAGAAGCTTTCCCTCCGTTCTCCGATCTTTCATAACCAATTATTCTTCGTCAGAAGCAGCTTCGTCAGCGTAGCTGTCGTCAACTTCTTCTTCAGCAGCTTCTTCCAGCAGAGCGCGGATGGAGAGGCTGATCTTGCGGTTGTCCGTGTCGATCGCGGTGATCTTCGCGGTAACAACCTGACCGATTTCCAGGCATTCTTCGGGCTTTGCGATCTTGTGATCGGCGATCTGGCTGATGTGGATCAGACCGTCGCAGCCGGGAACGATTTCAGCGAATGCGCCGAAGGGCATCAGGCTAACGATGCGAACGTCAGCAACGTCACCTTCCTGATACTGGGAGGTGAAGATGGTCCAGGGATGCATTTCTTCGCTCTTGTAGCCGAGAGAAATTCTGCCCTTTTCACGGTCGAAGCCCTTAACGTATACGTGAATCTTGTCACCAACGCTTACAACTTCGGAAGGATGCTTGATACGTCTCCAGGACAGTTCGGAGGTATGTACCATACCGTCTACGCCGCCCAGGTCTACAAATGCACCGAAGGTGGTCAGGCTCTTAACTTCACCGTCAAATTCCTGGCCTTCTTCGATTGCTGCCCAGAATGCTTCTTCCTTAGCCTTTCTTTCTTCGCGGAGTACGGCACGGATGGAAGCGTATGCTCTCTTGCGGTCAGCCTTGATTTCGATGATCTTTACCTTCTGAGTGGTACCGATCAGGGTGGTCAGGTCGCCTTCCTTCGGAACACCGGTCTGGGATGCGGGGATGAATACTCTTACGGAGTTCAGGGAGATGATCACACCGCCCTTAACCGCTTCAACGATCTTGCCTTCCAGGATTTCGCCCTTTTCGCTTGCTTCAACGATGGAGAGCCAGTTGGCTTCAGCGTCAACGCGGGTCTTGTCCAGGGTTGCCAGACCGTCGATATCGCTTACCTTAACAACCTTGGCCTTTACAACGTCGCCGATCTTGTACAGCTGGTCGAGCTTTGCAGAAGGATCGTCGGTTGCCTTGTCGTGAGTCAGAACACCGGTGGTCTTTGCACCGAGATCCAGATGAATCTCATTCTGGGATATGGACGTAACCACACCTTCGACGATGTCTCCTGTATTTAAAGTTTTCATTGATGCTTCGAGCAGTTCGGCAAAGTTTTCTACTTGCTCATTCATGGTTTTATATACCTCCTGTATTATACTATCCGGAGTCGATGCCCCGGCAGTTATTGAAACTTGATGCAGGTCAGAGGGAATTCTCATTCCGCTCAGTTTAGCCGCATTGCTTACGAAAAGCACATGGGGACAGCCTTCTCTGCATACCTCGTACAGCTTCCGTGAGTTGGAGCTGTCCGGAGAGCCGATAACAACCATCAGATCCGATTGCATTGAAAGTCGGGCGGCTTCTGTCTGCCTGTTTTCAGTCACATTACATATTGTATCAAAAATTTCGGCATTTGTATATACCTTTTTGAGAAATTTTAAAGATTTTTTCCATTCTGATAATTTCTGAGTGGTCTGAGCGGCCATTGCTATGGATTTTTCACCAAAATGACCGTTCCCGTCCGCCGAAATCAGCCGCTCCAGCTCCGCGGAATCCGAAAAAACGTATCCCTCGCCTCTGACGCAGCTCATGATCCCTTCCACTTCCGGATGATTTTCCGTCCCCAGAAGCAGAAACACCTTGTCCTCTCCCGAGTTGTCCTCGGCGATCCGGCGTACTCTGTTCACGTAAGGACAGGTGCAGTCCAGCACCGTCAGTCCATCCGTCTTTTCCGCACAGGCGTACAGCTTATCCAGCACCGGCCGGATCTCTCCGTGGGCGCGGATGACGACGGTGATCTTTTCTCCGGCTTCGGCACGGCGGATCACGCTGTCCACATCGTCCCTGGAAATCTCCCCGCAGCCGAGGGAGCGGATATGTTCGATGTATTCATCATTATGGATAATTCTGCCGAGGGTATATACCTTTGTGTCCGTACCGGCAGCATCGGCCAGTGCTTTTTCCAGCGTATCGGCCGCACGGCGCACACCGGGACAGAATCCCGCATTTTCCGCAAGGATTATGTTCATTCTTCCCCGGCCCGTCCCTTCAGACGCTTTCTCTCCGGCGGGGCAAGCAGGGTGTCCTCCCCGTACTTGATGGCACATACCCGGCGGAAGATCTCCTCGGATACGGCCTGATATTCCTTCGCACCGCCGTCCGTGAAGCCCAGCTCCTCATAGGGGATCATCTTTCCGAAAATCACCGTATTGCGGCGCAGGATGCCGGTCTTGCCCCTCTTGTTGTCGATAAACGCGGGCAGAACCGCCGAATGGGTGTGGTAGGCGATCATGCCGATACCGCCCTTGACCTCCGTTGTCCGGGGATCCTCGTAGCCGCGGCGGGTTCCCTGGGGGAAGATCCCGATCAGCTCTCCGCCCTCCAGCAGACCGATGGTACGCTTGATGCTGCCCACGTCCGCACCGCCTCTGTTGACGGGATAGGCGCCCAGAGCCGAGATCAGCCGGCCCAGCAGAGGAATTTTGAAAAGCTCCTTCTTTGCCATATACCGCACCTGACGCTTCGCCGCCGCGGAAACCACCAGCACATCGGAAAATGCCGTATGGTTGCAGGCGAGGATGCATCCCTCGGCCGGTACATTTTCAATACCCTCCACCTTTACTCTGTACAGCCAGAGTATCGGCCGGGCAAATATAGAATACATGGTCTGATAAAAACCCATGTCCATCCTCCGTTATCAGGGCGGATTACTGCAGTTCCGCCGCCTTTTTTTCCGCCAGAGCAATAATGTATTCCGCGGATTCTTCCACATTGTAGCCGTCGTTGACGAACTGCACCGCATCTTCCGCAGGCACACAGGGAGCGCTTTCTCTCTCTCTGTCGTTCTTGTCTCTGGCTTCCATATCGGCAAGGACTTCCTCATAGGTCGTCTCCATGTCCTTTTCGCACAGTTCCTTATACCGGCGTCTTGCTCTTTCCGCCAGTGTTGCGGTCATGAATACCTTCAGCTCCGCATCGGGAATGATCACCGTGCCGATGTCCCGTCCGTCCATGATCACGCCGCCCTTTGCCGCAAGATCCTTCTGCAGACCAAGCAGCTTTTCACGGACTTCGGGAATTTTGGACACGGCGGAAGCGTACATGGATGCCTCCGGGGTACGGATCTTATTGCCCACGGGTTCTCCGTGCAGCAGAACCACCTGTTCCCCGTCCCGGTACAGCAGCTCGATCTCCACCGACGGCAGCAGAGCAATGATCCCCTGTACGTCGTCGCTTGCCACACCGTTCTGCATGACCCACAGACCTACCGTACGGTACAGCGCGCCCGTATCCACGTAAACGATGCCCATTCTGGCGGCAATCGCCTTGGCAACGGTACTTTTTCCCGCACCGCTGGGGCCGTCGAGAGCTATGCGAATTTTCTTTATATCCATTGTGTACTCCTTATTCTGTGTACATCACGTTTTCCGTAAGTTTTTCACTTTTCCGGCAGATTTATGCATCCGTCCGGGCAAAAGCGTGTTCCGCAGCGCCCTGTCCCGCTTTATAGCCGGTGCAGAAGGCGATCTGCAGATTGTATCCGCCGGTGTAGGCATCCAGATCCAGCAGTTCTCCCGCCGCAAACACACCGGGCAGGCTCTTTATCATCATATTCTTCGGCTGTACCGCCCCTGTTTCCACACCGCCGCAGGTGATGATGGCCTCCGCAATGGGACGGAAGGAGGTGGGGGTAAAGGGCAGGTTCTTCAGCAAAGCGGCGAAATTCTGCCGCATGACCTTGTTGACCGATGCGGTTTTTGCGTGGGGCGGGATGCCGCTTTTTTCGATGCACCAGGGAATGAGCTTCTTCGGCAGCAGATCATCCAGCGCGTTGCAGAAATCTCTCTGGGCATATTTCGTGAAATCCCCGATGAGCCGGCGATCCAGTTCCTCGAAGGAAAGGGCGGGCTTCAGGTCGATAAACAGCTTATATTCGGCAATGCTGCCCTCCTGCATATTGGCGGAAGCGGACAGCACCAGCGGCCCCGTCACGCCGAAATGGGCAAAGAGCATTTCGCCAAGCTCCGTATACACGGTTTTTTCACCCCGTTTTGCCGTCAGGGTCACGTTTTTCAGAGTCAGACCCATCAGCGCTCCCGTATCCTCGGCCGTTTCGATGGGCACGAGGGAGGGCTTGAGGGCGGTTACCGGTACGCCCCGGGATTTTAAAATCCGGTGTCCGTCGCCCGTGGAGCCTGTGCCGGGATAGGATACACCGCCGGTCGCCAGAATCACGGCATGGCAGAGCATCCATTCTCCGCCCACCTTTACGGCAGGGGATTCTTCATCCGTCTCCGGCCGCACGTCGGTCACACGCGCATTTCTGCGAACCGTCACACCGGCCGAAACCACGGCTTTTTCCAATGCATTCACAATATCCGCCGCTTTGTCGGACACGGGAAACACTCTGCGTCCCCGTTCGGTTTTCAGCGGTACACCGAGGTTTTCGAAAAACTGCATGGTATCCGCCGGGGTAAATCCGGCTGCCGCACCGTAGAGGAACTTGCGGTTCCGGGTCACGGCTTCCAGAAATTCGGCGGGGGTACAGTTGTTGGTCACATTGCATCGGCCCTTGCCGGTGATGCGCAGCTTCTTCCCAAGCATATTTCCCGCTTCAAACAGGGTAACGGATGCGCCGGAGACAGCCGCCATATACGCCGCCATCATACCAGCCGCACCGCCTCCCACTACAAATACGGTGGGGTTTATTTCATTCATCATAATATCCGTTTTTCTCACAGGGGCGGCATATTGGACTTCTTGCCGTCCGCTGTGCTGGTATATACATTATATTCCTGCCATACCTGTTCCAGTCTGCCGAAGGTTTCGGAAATTTCTCCCTGCTTGCGCTTGCCGATATAGGCGATCAGGGCATTGATGATGCTCATGGGCGCCACCAGTGAATCCACAAAGGAAGCCATTTCGCTCCGGGCGATCAGAACCTCGTCGGAAAACGGAACAAGGGGAGAGGATTGGCTGTCGGTGATGGAGATGACCTTTGCGCCGGTATTCTTCGCGTACTCCACGGCGTGGACGATACCCGTTGTATACCGGGGGAAGCTGATGGCGATAATCACGTCGTCGGACTGCACCTTCATGAGTCTTTCGAAAATTTCGCTGCCGCTGGCCGGACGGATCAGGCGCACGTTATCAAAGAGGAAACAGAAATAATAGTGCATGAATTCCGTCAGAATCGCAGAGGAACGCATACCCATGAGGTAAATATTCCGCGCTCCCAGGATCAGATCCACGCTGCGGCGGAAGGCTTCTCTGTCGATGGTCTCCAGCGTTGTCTGTATCTTTTCCGCATCGGCGGTCAGGACGGTACTCAGTATCTCGTCCTCGGGGATCCGGTCGTTGGCCGCTTCCACTCTCTGTACCGTGGTCAGCCGTACACGCACAGTCTCCCGTATCGCTTCCTGCATCCGGGGATAGCCGTCCCAGCCCATTTCCACGGCGAAACGTACCACGGTGGATTCCGATACACCTACCGCTTCCCCCAGTGCCGACGCTGTCATATACGCCGCTTTGTCATAGCTTTCCAGCAGATATGCCGCGATCCGCTTCTGTCCCTTGGACAAGGACGGCATGGCCGCTTCCAGATCCTTCAGCAAATCGCCGGTTCTCACAAATTCATGATGCAAGGCGCTTTCCTCCCATGTCAGTCATTCTTCATTATTATAGTAAATTTCACGCTTTTTGTCAAGGGGAAAAGGCTCTGCACGGCCTGCGGAAAACATACTTTTCCCGAGATTCTCACACTTTCTCCTTTTTCCACCGCATATCCTCCCGTGCGCATGAAAATTTCACACAAAATTTCATGTAAAAAGGTGAAAAACCGTGATAAACTACATTGATTTTTCACAGAGATGGTGCTATACTATTGTTTAATCCAAACCGGCGTTTTCATGCAGATATCACCGGCTTGATGGTATGAAAGGAGGCCGACATATGCCCGGCTTGATCATCGGTGCCGTTTTCGGTCTGGGGCAGTTTCTCCTGCTCCGGCAGATCTCCGCACGGATCACAGGAAGCGGCAAAGGCCGTATCGTTCCCGTATTTCTCATAAAGGTTCTGCTCTATGGTGTGCTCATCGCCATGGCACTGACCGTGTACAGAGAGGATGTACTGCTTGTTGGCTGCGGTTATGCGGCCGGCATGGGCATCGGTATCGTTCCGGCCGTTATTTCCCTCTTCGGAAAAGGCGGAAAAGAAGACACCCCCGCTGTCCCTTCCCCCTCCGATACCGAAAACAAAACGGAAGGTGAGTGATGTGAAAAAATGAAAAATTTATGGTTTTTAGGCGTTTCGGCCGTGCTCTCGGCGGTGTGTCTGATCGGGTATTTCCTGACCAAAAACCGCGCGGACGCAAACCCGGACGATCCTAAAGCGAAAAAGACAAAGAAAGTATTCTTCTTCGGACTGATCTTCATGGGCTGGTTCTTCCTCGGCACGGTGTGCAACATCCTGCTGGGCGGATCCAAGGGCATCCATGTGGAGTTCGAAATGTTCTCTCCCCGAGTGGAGCTCTTCGGCATCTCCTTCGCCGAAACTTCCCTGATCGCCGTCGGTGTGACCGTGGTGATCCTGGCCGCCGCCCTGTGGTTCCGGTTCTTCTGCGTGCCGAAATTCTCCGATGACAAGCCCACAAAGGTGCAGCTGGTCATGGAATTCACCGTGGAATGGATCGACAAGTATACCCACAGCAGTGTGGAAGCCGAAACGGGATGTCTGTCCTCCTATCTGATGGCCGTCGCCCTGTACATGGCGGGATGTGCCGCCGCGGAACTCTTCGGACTGCGCGCCCCCACATCGGACATCACCGTGACCTTTGCCCTGGGTCTGATCACCTTTTTCCTGATCAATTATTACAGTATCCGCAAGAAGCATCTCTCCGGACGCATCAAGGGTATGGCGAGTCCCACACCGGTGGTATTCCCCTTCCGGATCATCTCGGATATTGCGGTGCCCGTTTCCCTGGCCTGCCGACTGTTCGGTAATATGCTGGGCGGGCTGATCGTTATGGAACTGCTGAAGGGTGTTCTGGGCGGCTATATGTTCGGTATCGCACCGGTGGCCGGCCTGTACTTCAATCTGTTCCATCCCCTGATCCAGACCTATATTTTCATCACCCTCTCCCTGACCTTCATCAACGAAGCCTGCGAGGGTGAGGGCTACGTAAAAAAAGAGAAAAAAGCCAAATAAAATCCATTTATCATAATCAAACGAAAGGACACCGGATATTTCCGGTACACAGGTAAATACAAATGAACGCAATCGGCGCAGCACTGGCACTTCTTCCCGCTCTGGGCGCAGGTATCATGATGGGTTTCGCAACCGCTAAGGCAACCGAAGCCGTAGCAAGACAGCCCGAAGCTTCCGGCAAGATCAACTCCATCCTGCTGATGGGTCTGGCTCTGGCGGAATCCACCGCAATCTATGCATTCGTTATCGCTCTGATTCTGGCTACCTCCGTCTGATAAGCGGCCGCTTCCCATATCAACATTACAGAGGAGATAAACCATGCCAGGACTTGATTTTTCCGTCATTCCCTTCGATCTGCTCGTGAACATTGCCAACATTGTTGTCATGTACGTGATCGTGCGGATGCTGGTATATAAGCCGGTGAAAAAGTTCATCGCAGCCCGGGAGGAAAAGCTGAACGCCCGGAAGGCCGAGGCTGCCGAAATCCGCGCGCAGGCCGATGAACTGCTCACCGAAGCCAAGGAAACCAAAGCAAAAGGCGAGGCTGCCTACGATGCCCTGCTCCTTCAGGGAGAAGAGGACGCAAAAGCCAAAGCAAACGAGATCATCACACAGGCCAGGACCAAGGAAGCCGAAGTGCTGGGCAAGGCCGACAAGATCATCGCCGACGCCCGCGCGGAAGCCCGTGCCATCCGCAGTGAAGCCGAGGAAAAGGCCGCGGATGCCGAAGCGAATATTCTGGAAAACGCCCGCCGCGATGTGGTGGATCTGTCCGTACAGATCGCATCCAAGCTGCTGGAAAAGAACATTTCCGACGAGGACAACAGACGGCTGGCCGATTCCTTCTTTGATCAGCTGAAGACCGGAAAAGGAGAACTGAAATGAGAGCCATGCTTCAGGTTGCTCCCGGCACCTCCGGAGAAACCGTTGAGAAGATCTGTGCCTCCTTCCGCGCGCTGTTGGATCAGGAAGTCGAATTTTACGTAAAGGAAAAGGACGATCTGATCGGCGGATTCATTGCGGAAGTGGACGGCAAGGTATACGACAATTCCCTGTCCGGCAAAATGCAGGCACTGAAAAAAACCATGTTGGGGGATATGTGATGGATGAAATGATGAATATAACCGGTTCTGTCACCGATTTCGCCCGCAGTCTGTCCGACAGAGTGGCCGCTTTTGACCCTGTGGGTCAGGTCAAGCTCTGCGGTACCGTTTCCAAAATCAGCGACAATGTGGCAAGGGTCATCAACCTGCCCGGCCGCTGCTACGGGGAACTGCTGCGTTTTTCCGACAACATCTGGGGTATTGCCCTGGATCTGGAGGAAAACGGCGTCGGTGCGGTACTGCTCAATCCCGGCGACACCGTTTGTGTGGGTGACATGGTACACGCCACGGGCCACCCGGTGGATACTGCGGTTTCCGACAATGTACTGGGCCGCATCCTCAGCCCCATCGGCACCGCCATCGACGGCAAACCCTTCAAGCCCAAGCGCTATGCCCCCATCGAACGTCCCGCCCCCGGCCTGATCTCCCGCCGTCCCGTGGATACCCCCATGGACACCGGTATTCTGGCCATCGACAGTATGATCCCCATCGGCAGGGGTCAGCGTGAACTGATCATCGGCGACCGGCAGACCGGCAAAACCACCATCGCCGTGGACGCCATCCTCAATCAGAAGGGCAAAAACGTAATCTGTATCTACTGTGCCATCGGGCAGAAGGCTTCCACCATCGCCCAGATCGCCCAGACCTTTGAAAAAAACGGCGCTATGGCATACACCACCATCATCGCCGCCACCGCCGCGGACAGCCCCGCCATGCAGTATCTGGCACCCTACGCCGCCTGCACCATCGGCGAGGAGTTCATGAAGGAAGGCCGGGATGTACTGGTGGTATATGACGACTTATCCAAGCACGCCGTGGCATACCGTACCATGTCCCTGCTGCTCCACAGACCGCCGGGACGTGAAGCTTACCCCGGAGACGTATTCTATCTCCACTCCCGTCTGCTGGAAAGAAGTGCCTGCATGGCCCATTCCGAAGGCGGCGGTTCCATGACGGCTCTGCCCATCATCGAAACCACCGGCGGCAACATTTCCGCCTACATCCCCACCAATGTGATCTCCATCACCGACGGACAGATCTATCTGGAATCCGAACTGTTCCACAGCGGCGTCCGTCCGGCCATCAATACAGGGCTTTCCGTATCCCGTGTGGGTCGTGCGGCCCAGTATCCCGCCATGCGCAAGGTATCGGGACTTCTCCGTATCGCCCTGGCGCAGTATAAGGAAATGGCGATCTTCTCCCGGTTCGGCTCCGATCTGGACGAGAACACCAAGCGCACTCTGGCCAAGGGCGAAAAGCTGACCGCCATCTTCAAGCAGAACAAGACAAGACCCTACGCGCTCTCGGAGGAGATCATTCTCCTTCTGGCCAACCAGAGCGATATTTTCGACGTGATTCCCTCCGACAAAATGCCCAAGGCCATCCCCTCCCTGCTGGCGTACTGCGGCGAACATATTCCGAAGGTTCTTGCCGTTATCGACAGAACCGGGGATATGGACGAAAAGACCCAGGCAGCCATGGTGGAAGCCATGAAGGCATGGGCGGCGGAATTCACGGAAAATCTGTAATCCCGCCAATACGTTAAGAAAAGGAGGTATGTCCGATGACAACGCCGGGCGCAATCAAGAATCATATCAAAGCCATACGGCAGACACGGCAGATCACGGGCGCCATGTACCTGCTTTCCGCCTCCCGTATGCGGCAGACCATCAAACGAATCGAATACAACCTGGAATATATGCAGAGACTCCGCGCCACCATCAAGGATATCATCATCCACACCGGCGGCCAGATCCGGCATCCCTACCTGAACGGCAGAAAGCACGACAACACCTGCCTGTTCATCGTCATCACCGGGGACAAGGGACTCTGCGGCGGCTACAACACGAATCTGCTCCATTTTGCCGAAGAACAGATGGCAAAATTCACCGATAAGAAAAAACGCCTGGCGGTCATCGGAATCGTGGGCGAGGAGCATTTCCGGGCAAAGGGCATTGAGCCGGACTACTGCTGGCGCGGTGTGATCCAGAATCCCGCCATGTACAGCGCGAGAGCCATGACGGATATTCTGGTCGAGGAATTCGAGAACCGCGGTACCGATGAGGTTTTCGTAATCTTCACCCATTACAAAAACGCCATGCAGCAGGAGCCGGTAATGATGAAGCTGCTGCCCCTGTCGGAAGGGGATTTCCGTGACGTATCCGTGGAATACGAATACAAATCGGATATTATCTTCGAGCCGTCGCCCGAAGTGGTGTTCCAGAAGCTGGTGCCCCAGTTCATGGTCGGCTCCCTGTTCAACGCCCTGATTCAGGCATCCACCTCCGAGCACGCCAGCCGCATGAACGCCATGCAGACCGCCACATCCAATGCGGACGAAATGATCGCCAAGCTGGAAATCGAGTACAACCAGACCCGTCAGCTGCAGATCACCAATGAGATCACCGAAATCGCAGCGGCGACGGAAAGCATCAAAGACAAAGCTATATAAAGGAGCGGGGATCTTCCCCCGATTGCTGTATGTTATCCAAAGGAACCATCGTACGGATCAGCGGTCCCGTGCTGGACGTACGTATCGAAAACGGCATTATGCCCATGGTGCACGCCCTGATGCAGTGTGACGAGAGCGAGCATCACATGGAGGTTGCCGGTCAGGTGGACAAGAATATGATCCGCTGTATCGCTCTGGAGGCCACGGACGGTCTCTGCTGCGGCGCGAGTGTCCATTCCGACGGGGAATGTATCCATGTACCGGTGGGCGACAGCGTGATCGGCAGAGTTGTGGATGTACTGGGCCGCCCCATCGACGGCAAGGGTCCCATTTCCGCCGAGCGCACTCTGCCCATCCACCGCACGCCGCCTTCCCTGGCCGAGCAGAAGCCCGTTACGGACATTCTGGAAACCGGTATCAAGGTCATCGACCTGCTGGCCCCCTATGCAAAGGGCGGTAAGATCGGTCTGTTCGGCGGTGCGGGTGTGGGAAAAACCGTACTGATCATGGAAATGATCCACAATGTCGCCATCAACCACGGCGGTTACTCTGTATTTGCCGGGGTAGGCGAAAGAAGCCGTGAGGGCAACGAGCTCATGCGGGATATGGCGGAAAGCGGTGTTATCGACAAGGCCATTCTCGCCTTCGGACAGATGAACGAGCCTTCCGGCAGCCGTATGCGCATTGCCCTGTCCGCCCTGACCATGGCCGAATACCTGCGGGACGAAAAGCATCAGGATGTGCTGTTGTTCGTGGACAATATCTACCGTTTTGTACAGGCGGGCAATGAGGTCAGCGCACTGCTGGGCCGTCTTCCCTCCGCGGTGGGATATCAGCCCACGCTGGCCAACGAGCTTGGGGAACTGGAAGAACGCATTGCCTCCACCACGGACGGATCCATCACCTCCGTACAGGCAGTATACGTTCCCGCAGACGACCTGACCGACCCGGCCCCCGCCACCATCTTCACCCATCTGGATGCCACCACGGTGCTGTCGAGAAACATTGCGGAATTGGGTATTTATCCCGCCGTTGACCCCCTTGCCTCCACCAGCCGTGTTCTGGAGCCGGATATTGTGGGCGAGAAGCATTACCGTGTGGCGAGAGGTGTACAGGAATGTCTCCAGCGCTATGCGGAGCTGAAGGATATTATTGCGATTCTGGGTATGGACGAGCTTTCCGCAGAGGACAAGCAGACGGTATACCGGGCGAGAAAGCTGCAGAAATTCCTGTCCCAGCCCATGTCGGTTGCCAAGGCATTCACCGGTGTGGAGGGCAGATTCGTACCCCTGTCCGAGACCATCGAAAGCTTCCGTCAGGTCATTGACGGCGAAGCGGACGACATTCCGGAAAACGCATTCTTCATGGTAGGCGGCATCGACGAAGCCAGAGAAAAGGCAAAGCGGGAGATGTGACATGGCCGAATTCAAATGTGAGGTACTGACTCCGAAACGGCAGTTTTTCTCCGGTATGGTGGAAGCCGTTACCTGCACGCTGGCCGACGGCGAAATGACGATCTGGAAGGATCACGCACCGCTGCTGGCCGCACTGGAGATCGGTGAACTGCGCTTCAAGCAGAACGGCACATGGCAGACGGTATATGCGGCGGAGGGCTTTATCGAAGTCCGTCCCGACGAGGTACTGATCTTCACCCAGGGCTGCGAGCGTCCCGAAGACATCGACGAAGCCCGTGCCGAGGAAGAAAGAGAGCAGGCCATGGAAAAACTCCGGCAGAAGCAGAGTCTGGTGGAATATCATCAGACCCAGATCGCGTTGTCCCGGGCGATGGCCATGCTGCGCATCAAGCGGGGACACCGGTGAGATTGCCGCAAATCCAAACGAATACAAAAAGGCGAACCCGATTCCGTTTTGTCGGAAAAAGGTTCGCCTTATTCATTTCACAAGAGAATCTCCCTTGCCAGAGCCGTGCTGTAGATCACCGTTTCCCGGATCTCCTCGCCGAACATGGCTTCGCAGATTTCCTTATAATACCGCAGCTGTTCCCCATGCCGGGCACGGAATCTTTTCTCCGCCAGTGCGGGATTTCTGTATTCCTCCCCGCGCACGTGGTCCGTTTTGTAGTCCACCAGCACCAGATGGCCGTCCGCGTCCCGGAAAACGCAGTCCACAACACCCTGTACCGTCAGGCGGATCCCATCCTCCGTCAGCTTTGCCGCAAGAGCCTCATTCCCCGTGAACCGGGAAGCATCCATGGCGGCATTGAACCGGAATTCTCTTCGTATTTCCGATGCACCGCACATACGGCGGAACAAATCGCTCTGCCGGAATTTTTCAATCTGATCCGTATACACATTCCGGGCCATTTCTTCCGTGATGAAGTGGGTGGAGATCAGCCGGTTCAGCTCCGCCTCCGTTCCCGTTTCCCCAAGCAGGCCGAAATCCGCAAACTGCAGAAACACATGGGTAGCCGTACCTCTGTCCGCCGGGGTCACGGTGTCGGTCATGCCGGTCATGAAGCGCGGCAGGGGCATATTTTCCGCCTTTTCCTCCTGTACCGTCTCCCCGGTATCCAGCATCCGGGAAAGGGGAATGCCCTCCTCCGCCGTATCCTCTTCGTCCAGGATCGTGGGATACAGTCCCGACACGGTCAGCTTGGCCGGGATATGGGCGAGATAGGCATAGGGATACTCGAAATCACAGTTCTGCCGCAGTTTTTCCGTAAGGGCGGCAATCTCCTGTGCCGTGTCGGTCTGTGTACCGGACAGCTCTTCCGTCTCCGTTACATCCCCGGCAGACGGTGTGCGGATCACGTAACAGGGAGAGAAGCCTTTTGCGTGGGCAGCAGTCAGGATCCAGTCCATGTAGGACGATCCGTCCACGATCCGCCACGGTGTCACCAGATCGGCATACTGTCTGTAGTAATCCAGCTCTGCCTGTGCATCCTTTACCTTGGCCGTCACGATCAGCCGGTTTCTGGCACGGGTCAGCGCCACGTACAGCACACGCATTTCTTCCTCGATGCCCTCTCTGCGGATTTTTTCCCCGATGCCGCTGCGCAGAGCCGTGCCGCACCGTACCAATCCGCCGGGATCGGGCAGGCGCATACCGAAGCCCAGATCCGCATCGTACAGAATATCCCCTTCTTCATCCTTCGTATTCCGCTTCTTCGCACATTCGCAGAGGAACACAACATCATATTCCAGACCCTTCGACCGGTGGATACTCAGTATCGTCACCGCACCGCCGGTTTCGTCCGGGATTTTTTCTTTTTCCTTTCCTTTCAGCTCCTCAATGTAGGAGAGAAAGCCCGCGATGCCGCCGAATGTACCGGATTCGTACCGTCTGGCCAGCTCGTACAGGGACTGCAGATTGCCCTGTTCCGCCGGGTTTGCGGCAATTTCCGGCATTTCATAGAATGCGTAGTCCCGGTATACCGTATCCAAAAACCGATCCGCACGCATCCCTCTTGCACCGGTTCGCAGTTCTTCCACGGCACGCAAAAACCGACGGCAGCGTTCCAGCAGATCCGCGGGCAGTTCTTCCTTTTCCGTGGGCTCTTCCCCGGCTTCCGCACCCGTTTCCTCTTCCGTCAGGGCAAACATACCATCCGATTCTCCGTCCGTTTCTTCCGCATCCGTGGGAAAACGCCATTCCTCTTCCGGCAGAACTGCCATTTTCACCCGGACAAACAGGGGCACGTCCCCGCCGAAGCGTTCCAGACGCACCAGATCCTCCGTGGTGAAGCCGAAGAGTGGGGAGTGCATCAGTCCCGCCGTGTAGATATCCGACAGGGGATTGTCCGCCGTATGCAGCAGGCACAGCACCAGCAGTACCGCCGGGGAGGTGAACAGCAGAGGGGTGTTCTGCAGAGTAACGGGGATCCCGCGTCTGGCCAGGGCTGCTCTGTACGCGCCGGCACCGGTATCGGGACTGCGCAGAAGGATGGCGATATCCTCCGGCCGGATAAGCTTTTCGCCGTCCGCCGATTCCCTGCCGATCATTTCCGCAATCCGCGCGGCCACATATTCGGCTTCCGGGTCTTCTCCCGCATCCTCTTCCTCATCGGTACGGTTCTTTTCGATCAGGCAGATCTCCGCCGGTGCTTTTTCCTTTCCGTCCTTGCTGAAAACCAGCGCATCCGCCTTCGTATACGGAATCCCGCCGGCCGCAAAGAGCACATCGGATACCAGATTCACGAAATCCACCACCGTTTCGTCACAGCGGAAGTTTTCGCTCATGAACAGGCACCGTCCGTCTTCGGGAGAAAATGCCGCATCCGTTTCCGTATCGGGATCCACAGTCGGCCAGATATCCCTGTAATGGGAAAACACGGAAGGCTCGGCGCCTCTGAAACGGTAGACCGACTGCTTGATGTCCCCCACCATAAAGCGGGACGCATTGCCGGAAATCGCCCGGAAAATGGCATCCTGCACCCGGTTGGTGTCCTGATATTCGTCTATGAAAACATATTTGTATTTCCGTCCCACTTCCGCGGCCGCAGGGGTGGGATCTCCCTTTTCATCCAGATACAGCTGCAATGCAAAGCTTTCCAGATCGTTGTAATCCAGCAGGCTCCGGCTGTATTTTTTCATCCGGTACGCATCGAAATACGCTTCCAGCACCACCGATGCCGTGCGCAGCAGTCCGGCGGTACGGTGCAGAGTATCCGTCAGCACCTCGCCGGGAGAGGAAAAATACCGGTCCGCCAGCTTTGCGATTTCCTTTTTGCATCCGTCCCGCATATCCTTGAACAGAGCCGATGCTTCCGTGGCATCCTTGGCGGACAGGCTTTTCAATTTGGACAGGGAAAAATCCCGCAGTGCCTGTCTGAGGGCATCGTAATCGTTCTTTGCCGCAGTGGTTTCCAGATAGTCGCAGTACGCCAGCAGTTCTTCGGCCGCTTCCCCGTATTTCTCCATCACCTTGGGTGTATCCGCAAAGGCATTCAGGCAGTACGCACAGCATTTTGCCACGTGATCGGTCAGCAGATACAGGCGTTTTTTGATGGGTTCGCTCTGGGGCATGGAGAAAAATCCCGCCTCCGCACCTTTTTCGATATCCTCCGCATAGGTCAGCAATACGGAGGGTGTATGACCGGCGGCTGTGATCCGGGCGGCCATGGAAAGTAAGGTTTTGTCAAGGGATGCCGCATCTCTTGCACCGGACAGCGTGTCCGCCAGCGCAATGAATGCAGCCCCGACACCGTCCTCGGCGGATTGATCGAAAAAGTCGTCCAGGGTATCCCGCATGGCTTCCTGCCGCAGGGATTCCATGACCGCTTCATCGCCGATGGAAAAATCGGGGGACAGGCCAAGGGCGGCAAAATGGGGACGGAGACTGCGGTAGAGGAAGCTGTGGATGGTGGAGATCTCCGCACTGCCCACAGCGGCCAGATGTCCCGCCATCCGACGGCCCGTTTCCTCCCGCGCCGCTTCCAGAATCCTTTTGCCGATCCGCTCCCGCAGTTCTGCCGCCGCCGCTCTGGTGTAGGTCACAATGAGCATTTCCGGCAGAGAGGCTTCCCCCTGTTCCAGCAGGCGCAGAATCCGTCCGGTCAGCGTTGCGGTTTTTCCCGATCCTGCCGCCGCGGACAGAAGCAGATTCCCCCGTCCGTATTCCACGGCAGTCCGCTGTGCCGGTGTATATTGGATAGCCATAATGTGGCTCCTTTCCGTAATTGTATGATGGGTGAAAGAAGATCCGCAGGCTTACTTCCCGATCTCCCCAAGCATCGTGCAGCCCAGAATCAGTACCGCACCGAACAGGGACAGCGGATTCATCGGTTCACCCAGAAGCGTCATCGACAGCACGATCGCACAGGCCGGGTCGATATAGCTGCACAGCGCAATCGTCTGGCCGGACAGATCTGTGATGCTGTCGAAATACAGCCGGTATGCCAGACCCGTGTGGATGAACGCCACCACCGCCGTCAGAAGCACCGCCGTTACGCTCAACTCTGCCGCCGCTTCGGCAAAATCACCCACAAGAATCCCGTACGGCAGAACCACCAGCGCCGCCGATGCCAGCTGCACAAACGTGGACTCCGTCGGCGGAATATCACGAAGGAACTTGTTCATCAGCACGACCGATGCATAGAACACCGCCGCGCCGCAGCCAAGCAAAATTCCCACGCCGTCACGTGCCCCGGACTGTCCGCCGAATACGCCGGAGACAAACAGCATCCCCAACAGCGCACCGATGATGCACAGTACCTTCCGTACCGTCAGCTTTTCCTTCAGCACCAGGGGAGAAAGGGCCATCACCAGCACCGGCGACAGGTAATAGCAAACGGTAGCGGTGGCAACGGTCGTATACCGATAGGCTTCAAACAGGAGAATCCAGTTGATCCCGATGGCGCCGCCGGATACGATCAGCAGCACCAGATTCCGGCGGATCGCACCCCAGTCGGGCTTTTTGTGGGACAGGTACATGGCGGCCAGCAGGAAAAGAGCACCGATGATGCCTCTGCAGAAGGCCAGTACCGGCGAGGGAAAGGGAATGAATTTCACGAACACGCCGATGGTACCGAAAATGAGCATCGCCGTGATCAGCTTGATTTTGGACATAGAATCACCTTTTTATGTAAATAGAATTATACCGCATTACCGGTACCGGCAGACGGGGCGCATGGAACAATAGGAGCAGGGATCGCTTCCGTTCCGTACCTTCGGGGCGGCGCAGGATACACCGTTTTTGATTTCTCCCGCAATCTTCCCCACCGTTTCCCGCATCTGGCCGTAGAGTGCGCCGAACTGTTCCAGATCCTGCAGTGCCGCACGGCCGGTCAATCCGCCATCCTTCTTCCGGGTCACGGAAACGTATTTCCCGCTCAGACCCGCATCCATGGCGTCCAGGACCTCTTCATCCTTCAGGTATACGCCGCTTCTGCCGATGCCGTCGATGACCTGTTCTCTCGCCGTCTCCGCATCCATGGGCGCATCCACACTCTTTTCCCCCGGTTTTATGCTGAAATACACAGCACCCGCCGGGACAATATCCTGAATGTTTCCGCTATCGCCGAAGGGCAGAGGGGAGCGGCTTTTCCATAGGGAGAACAGATAAATCAGCAGCTGTACGTGAAGTCCGTCCCGAACCTCGGCCAATGAGAAGCTGCGGCTGCCGGTTTTGTAGTCCACGACCCGGATGCACAGCTCTCCGTTTTCCTTCGTATAGGTATCCACCCGGTCAATGATCCCCCGCAGGATCACGGAGGTTCCGTCTGGCAGAGTCACGGATACGGGAGAAACGCTCTCGCCTCCCTTTTCCGCCGGCATACCCACGGGAAGCTCGAATGCCGCCGGGGTGAATTTTCCCTGGGCAAACTCCCGCATTACCGCTTCCAGAAATACCATCACATTCCGCTTCAGTCTGCCGAACAGATAGCTCAGTCTGCCGTTGTCCTCACCTACGCCCAGCCGGTACAGGTAGTTTCCGATCAGCTCTTCGGCAATGGCTTCGGTCTCCTCCTTCGGCAGGGGGTATTTTCTGTCCTTCGTCATCCGGAAGAACTGCTCCAGAATCGCGTGGACAAAGCTGCCGATGTCGGGCGAGGTGATCTCCGCTTTTGCATCCTCCGACAGACCCATGCCGTAGGTACACCAATAGGCAAAGGGACAGGCGGCAAAACGGTCCAGCCGGGATTGGGTCAGACCCATGGTATTGCCGAACAGGGCGGCGGTATAGTCCCCCATACGATCCTCGTCGGCGGACAAACCCACATCATGGAAAAATGGCGTCTGCCGCAGGTTTTCCATGGCATTTTTCAGAACATCCGATGTAATGGGTACTCTGGCCGCAGGATGGTATATCCGTTTCTCCGGCGGCAGGTTCCGGAAAATCTCCGGCTTTTCCACACCGCAGATCCGCATCAGCCCCAATGCACCCTGGGACAGCGAACAGGCTTCTCCGTCCACGGTCACGGGAGAGAACACAGAAAGGCTTTCCAGCGCAGAGGCGGCGGTGCGGTAGAACATCCAGTATTCCTCCGCAATGTATTCCTCACTGCGGTCGCTGTTCAGATTCACGCCCACACCTTCCAGAAAAATCCGGTCCGTATCTCTGAAAAAGCCCCCATCCGCAGGACTGCCGGGGAAAATGCCCTCACAGGCATCCAGCATGATCACGTGCCGCACTTCCCCGAAACGCACGCCGTATGCCGAACCCATCAGCACTTCGTCAATGCCGGTGGGAATGGCGCCTATATCCATGGAAGCGATCACCCTGCCGAACAGACCGGAGAACCGACCTGCCTCAAGCGCGGTGCCGCCCAGTATTTCCACCATTTTGTCAAGGGCGCCGCAGATGGTCTGCCATACACGCCCGGTTTTGTCCGCTTCCGCACGCTTGCCGTCCGTACGAAGCTTCTCTGCACGCTCCGCCAGCCGTTCGTACACCTGCATTTCCCGGCAGAAAGTCACAATCCCCCGGCAGATCTCCTCCACCGGTGCGCTTTTTTCGGCAAACAGAGCGGAAAAAGCCATAACAGGCGGCACGATCTTTTCTCTTGCCGTATTGGCATACCGCAGGCAGGCCTTACCCCAGTCGGAGATCTCGATACGGTACCCGTCGGGGTTCCAGCTCCAGCGGTAGTCCTCTCCGTCGCCGCAGAACATTTTCCGACCCCGGATATTCCATGTGCCGGTATAAGCCGCAAAGCAGTCACACTCCGTATCGGTCAACGGTGTCAGACCCGTGGCGATCAGGCGGAGAAAATCCCGTCGGTTATAGCTGCCGGCTTCGATGGCGAGGAGTGACTGGATCATCCGTACCGCAGGACTCTGGGACAGGGGATCGGCTTCGGCAAGGAAGCAGGGGATGCCGTGCCGTTCCATGGCGGTATCCAGAATTCCTCTGAAGCTGTCCATATTCCGGGCCACAAGGGCGATATCCCGGTACCGGCATCCTTCCCTGACCTTCTGTTCAATAAGCGCACAGGCGGCTTCACATTCTTCATACCGATCCGTACAGCGGATCACGCGGATGCTTCCGTCATCGTTTATATTTTCATTCTTCTGTGAAGAGGTATCACTGCAGAACAGCTTTGCGGCAGCCGAGGCAAGCAGCGGTGCGTTTCTGTGGCGCACATCTTCCGTCAGCGCCGTATAAACGGGTACTTCTCCGATTTCAGCTGCGGCGGCTTCCATCTGGCCGAGGAATTTCCGGATCCGCAGAAAAGGCAGCTCTCCCGTATCCTCCCTGCCGCAGGCAAAGGTAACGGTCATGGACAGCGCGGAGGCGGCAATGATGCGCAGAAGACGGATCTCCTGGGCGGTAACGGAATAGAAGGAATCCACAAACACGGCTTTGTCCCGGAAATAGGGTGCGGATTCCAGCTTCCGGCACAGTCCCGCCATAACATCTTCCCTGTCGCTGTATTCTTCGTGGAGAAGATTCTCGTAGGCGCTGTAGACCAGGGACACATCCGCCAGTCTGTCGGCAAAGCTGTCACATTCCCCGTCGGCAAGCAGATCCTGGGCGGCTTTTTCCAGCACATCGGGCATCACACCGTTCTGTTTACATTCGGTCACAGCGGAAAGCAGGGCGGGGATGTTTTTATCCTCTCTGCCGTCCGCGCCGTGGTTGTATACCTTGAGCATATCCCACACGGAGAGCATGGCACGCCACAGCACCAGTGTCCGTCCGCCCTCGTCGATCCGGGGCAGGGACAGCCCGCCGTACATACGGAACACGGTATTGGCAAGACGTGTGAAGTTGGTGACCTCCAGCCGGAGCCACGCTTCGGGCGGCAGAAGCTCCGCCAGTCGGATTTCCCAGGCAGCAGCCTGCTGTTCCGGCACCAGAAGCACGGCCTGTCCGCCGGATTGCAGATGTTCGGTCAGCTTTGCAAGCAGCAATGTACTTTTCCCCGTACCCGGACGGCCGGTGATGAAATGAAGCATGGATATACCTCCTTTTTGCGGGATGAAATTACTGTGTTCATTATATCATGTTTTCCATCCGCGTGCAAGGGGGGAACAGGCAGGTTGTCAGGAAAGCTACCTGCTGCATCGGGTTTCTGCCTGTTTCAGGCACAAAATAAACATTTTTTCTCAACCCTTGCTATTTGTGCTTTTTGTGTTATAATATATTTGAAAGACAATAACCACAGAAATACGGAGGATTTCATATGTATAATAAACTTTTATCCCGGATATTCACTGTTTTGCTGATTATATGTGTTTTCACTGCGTGCAGTATACAGGATTCTTTTTTACCCGAGGAAACTTCCACAGAAACTTCCACAGAGACCATGACGGAAATGAATACCGAAACAGCGGAAGAATCCGTTCCGGAAGAAGAAACCGCAGAGCTGGTGGTTACCGTTGACGGAATCATAGAAGAAAAAAACGAAGACCAGTTGTTTGAACAGTCCGCGTTGATCATCAGAGGGGTTATCGAGGAAAAAAGCCCGGCTTTTCAGATACAGAGTGTATACGGTTCGGTAGGAAACTATACCGACTACACCGTACGGATTGCGGAATTATTCCGAGGTGAAGAGGAAGAAAACCGTATCTCCGTCAGACTGCAGGGAGGAACAGCCGGAGGGTACACCGAAATACACACGTCCGGTCCGGATGTAAAGGTCGGAGAAGAATACGTTTTATTCCTGTATCAACCCGGACGCGGCGGAGCGTTCAACACGGAAGGCGAGTATTACTATATTCTGGGCCTTACACAAGGTATTTTCTCGCTGGATGACAATGGAATGTATGTTTCTCAGACCGGTCACGTTCTTGCGTTGGATACTATCCTAAAAAGAGCGGATGAATACCCTGTTGATCCCGATTATTTCCGTAACGAGTATATTGAAAACCAGAAACTGAATCTGCAGAACGGCTTCATCACCGCCGAAGAATATCAGAAAGCGATGGATGGGCTGGATATATATGCTGTCATTCAGGATTCTGCGAAGTAAAATTCTCTGTTTAAACCTATACACAAAAAAACGGTACCCCGCACATTCCCGAAAGAATGGCGGAAGTACCGTTTTTCTGCTTCTTTACATATTTTCCAGAACAGCCTTTTCGATATGCCGTCTTGTAACCTCGTCAGAGTCAGGGCCGCCGAGCATATTGGTGCAGTACACAACGGAAAGCTGACGGGCGGGGTCACACCAGAAATGGGTACCGAATGCACCGGACCAGCCGAATGTGCCGGCCAGACGGTATTTCAGATGACCCTTATCCTGCATGACAACCTGCACACCCAGACCCCAGGAGTGGGATTCGTCCGTGCCGGGCAGGTTCAGAGGCAGCTGGGGTTTGCGCATCTCCTGTACCGTTTCCGCTTTCAGAATTCTCACCCCGCAGCTGATGCCGTCATTGCACAGCATATGGGCAAACCGGCTGTAGTCCGGCAGAGTGGATACCACATTGGCCGCGCCGGAATGATAGGATGCGGGACCCGTACAGATCATGCGCTTGTACTGAGCCAGCAGCTCACTCTTCTTTTCGGCCGTGATCATGTACATATTTACCGCTCTCTCCCACTGTTCTTCCGTAGGAGCAAAGCCGGTGTCCTTCATATCCAGGGGATCGAAAATATATTTCTGCGCATATTCTGCGTAGGTCATGCCGGAGGTCACTTCCACGATGTGTGCCAGTACATCAAAACCAACCAGCCAGCTGTAGTACGCCTGGGTACCCGGGTCAAAGCCGAGATAGGAAGCGCCCCAGTCCTTCATCTTGTCGCCCAGCACGTATCCATTCGGAACACCGCCGTTGCAGTTGTCATCGCCTTCCGAGGAACCGATGCCGGAGGAATGGCTCAGCAGGTCACGGATGGTGATGGGACGGGGAGCGGGATGGGTGCCGGTGCGCTTGTTTTCCCCATCGAATTCCGCCACTTCCATATCCATCAGTTCCGGCACATACTTGCCTGCCGGGTCGTCCAGATTCAGTCTGCCCTCTTCCATTTCCCGCAGTACACAGACCGCGGTGATGGGCTTGGTCATGGATGCCATGCGGAAGATGTGATTTTCTTCCAGGGGAATTTTATTTTCAAGGTCGGCGTAACCGTGGCACTTTTTGTATACGGTTTTGTCCTTACAGATCACCTGAATGGCTGCGCATACAATTTCGCCGGCCGCAATATCATCTTCGGCCATTTTGTCGATTCCTGCCGTCAGACGGTCGCTCAGGCCGACTTCCGAGGGGGATGCGTAGGGGAACAGTTCCATAATTACCTCCAAATATTTTCAAGAAACGTTTATTTACTGTACGTCGTTATGCAGTGTACCGATATTCTCATATACAGCACACTGCAGTTCATGATGCAGCGGTACATTGCAGCCCATCATATTGGTACCGAATACAACGACCATCTGCCGATCCGGATCGCACCAGAAATAGGTGGCGTATGCACCGGACCAGTAAAATACACCGGGAAGCATGGGCATCTCTTTACCGTTGGTCTTTGTAATTACCCGCACGCCAAGCCCCCAGGTTTCATATTCACTGTTGCCGGGAATATGGGAGGGCAGCAGCAGGGTATGCATCATTCTCGCGGTTTCTTCCTTCATGATACGCACGCCGCAGCTGATACCGTCATTGCAGAGCATATGGGCAAAACGGCTGTAGTCGTTCATGGAAGAAACCAGACCGCCGGCACCGGATTCATAAGAAACGGGACACATCCAGAGAATCTGTTTGTCCAACCAGTTCTGAGGTTCAAATTTTCCTTCTCCGTTCGCCACGCATACTTCCACAGCACGGTTCCACTGTTCCTCGGTGGGATGGAAAGTGGAATCGGTCATTTCCAGAGGATCAAAGATTCTCTTCTGAGCAAATTCCGCAATGGTCATACCGGAAAGCATTTCCACAAGACGTGCCAGCACATCGAATGCAATCAGCCAGCTGTAATCCGTTTGTGTACCGGGATCGAAGGCAAGGTAGGAGTTCCCCCAATGTTCGATCTTATCCGCCAATACGCAATTCGGCGGAAACTCCATATTGCATTCCAGTTTATCCTGGTGCATACCGCTGAGAAGACCGTTGGAATGGCTCAGCAGATCATGTATTGTAATCGGTCTGGGGGACGGGTGGGTGCCGATACGGTTGCCTTCCGCGTCGAATTCCGCTACCTGCATATCCTTGAAAACAGGCATATATTTTTCGATGGGATCTTCTATGTCAATTTTGCCTTCTTCTACCAGCAGCATCACGCACACTGTTATCACCGGTTTGGTCATGGATGCCATACGGAAAAGGCTGTTTTCTCTGAGAGGACGTTTTTCCGTATAGTTTTCGTACCCGCGGTCACTCCTGTATACCACTTTATCCTTACAGATAATCTGTACCGATTCGCTGGTAACCCAACCGTCGGCTAAATGTTTTTCCATCATTGCATCAATGGCACTTGTAAGGTTTTTATCAAGACCAACCTCTTCGGGTGTTGCATTCGAGAAATATTTCATATATACCTCCTGTTTTTGGGAAAAGAATCTACTTACATTATAACACAGGCGGGAAATGATTACAATAATTTTCGGTGAAGCTTTTTTTGTTTTTTCTCCATCCCGGGCAGGTTCTATTGGAAATGTGTTTTTTTTCGAAAAAAATCATCTTTCCTCTTCCCACCCATCAGCCGGAGAACGGAAAACCAAAAAACTCCGCAAAAAATATTGTAATCAAAAATCGTCTATGTTATAATGTAAAAAGAATACATTTCACAGAAAGAACGAACCATGAAAAATAAACTGCTATCCGTAATTCTCTTATGCACAATCCTGTTCTCCCTCTCCGCCTGTGCATCATCCGATGCCCCTTCACCGGACGGACTACATATCGTCACCACCAATTTCGCCCTCTACGATTTCGCATCCGCCGTATGCGGGGAGGACGACACCGTGACCATGCTCCTGCCGCCCGGTGCGGAAAGTCATGACTACGAGGTTTCCTTTGCCGATATGGCGATACTGGAAAAATGCGACCTCTTGTTCTGCGTCGGCGGGGAAAGCGAAGAATGGGTCGGCAAAGCTCTCCTTGCCCTTTCGGAATACGACAGCGCACCGGAAACCCTGTGTGCTCTGGATGTGATCCGTGATGCCGGCAAGCTGCTCTGCGAAGCCACCGTCCTCTCCTCCGACGAAGCCCATGACCACGATCACGATCACAGCCATGCGGAAGACTATACCGGTATGGACGAGCACGTATGGACCGCCATTCCCAATGCCGTTCTGCTGATGGATGCGCTGGATGAGACCCTCGCCGGGCTGGATGAGGATCACGTAACGGGCCGTCATGAAGCCTATGCCGCATCCCTTTCCGCTCTGGATGAAAAGTTCCGCAGCTTAACCGCCAATACCGCCGATCCCCGCATCATCGTGGCCGACCGGTTCCCCTTCCTGTACATGGCAGAAGAATACGGCATCGGCTATTACGCCGCCTTTGCGGGATGTGCCTCCGATACCGAGCCTTCCGTGGCGGTGGTGAACACCCTGATCGGTCTGGTGAAGGATACGGGTGCGAAGACTGTCTTTGTTATCGAATTCTCCGACCGCCGTACCGCGGAGCTGATTGCCGCCGAAACCGGTGCGGATGTGGCAGAACTGCATTCCTGTCACAATGTATCCGCCGCAGATTTTGCCGCCGGGATTACCTATCTGCAGCTGATGGAGAAAAACTACGCCACCCTCGCCGCCGCATGGGAAACGGCAAATACCACCTTACAGGACTGAGGAAACCGACTGATGAACACAAACAAAATTTTACTGCGTATCGAAAACCTGACCCTTTCCTACGGCAATGTACCCGTGGTGGAGAACTTGTCCTTTGACGTCTGTGCCGGGGATTATCTCTGCATCGTAGGCGAAAACGGCAGCGGTAAGTCCACTCTGCTCAAGGCCCTGACCGGCAACCGCAGACCCGACAGCGGCACCATCCGCAGAGAAGGTGTGCGCTACATGGGTTATCTGCCCCAGCAGTCGGAGATCCAGCGGGATTTTCCGGCGTCGGTCTGGGAAGTGGCGGTATCCGGCTGTCTGGAACGGGAAAGAAATGAAAAACACCCCTTCCGTCCGGGATTCGGTTATTCCGCCGCCGGGAAAAAGCGTGCCGCCGAAGCCCTTGAAATGCTGGACATTGCCCACCTGGCGAAAAAGCCCTACAATACCCTCTCCGGCGGTCAGCAGCAGCGGGTTCTTCTGGCCAGAGCGCTGTGTGCCTCGGAGGAGCTGATCCTGCTGGACGAGCCTGTGACCGGTCTTGATCCGGGGGCAACCAAAGAATTGTATGCCATCATCCGTCGTCTGCACCGCAGCGGGACTGCCATATTGATGGTCACGCACGATATTGAAGCGGCGCTGACGGAATCCCATCATATTCTCTGCCTGTGCCAGCGGCATCCGGAAAAGCAGAACGCCGCGGCTCCCTTTTACGGCACATCGGCGGAATACAAGGCTTCCCTTTCCGGGGACGGCTGTTCCTGTTGTACGCCCGCGAAACCGAACACCGCAAATCCGAAAATCCTGCCGCCCACACTGTAAGGAGAACTGCTATGACATTTACGGAAATTCTCTCATCCCCCTTTCTCACCGCGCTGGTAGGGAAATCCCTTGTTGTGGGTATTCTCGTATCCCTGTGCGCTTCTCTGCTGGGCGTATCCCTTGTGCTGAAGCGGTATTCCATGATCGGCGACGGGCTGTCCCATGTGGGATTTTTCGCCCTTGCTCTGGCTGCAGCGGCCGGGGTCAGCGGTACCCATTCTCTGGAAGCATCCCTGCCCATCGTGATTCTGGCGGCGGTGCTGATCTTACGGCTGAGCCGTTCGGAGAAAATCAACGGGGATGCGGCCTGCGCCATCGTTTCTACGGGTGCTGTGGCCATCGGTACTCTGATCAACAACCTGACCGGCACCGGCAGCTCCGATGTATGCAGCAGTCTGTTCGGTTCCGCCTCCATTGTGACCCTGTCCGACAAGGATTTATGGATCAGCATCGTTCTGTCCGCGGCGGTGCTTGTCTGGTACGGCATTTTCGCCCGGCAGATTTTCGCCGTGACCTTTGACGAAACCTTCGCCCGTTCCGCCGGATGCCGCACGGAGGGCATCAATCTGGCCCTTGCGGTTCTGACGGGTGTTACCATTGTGCTGGGCATGAAGATGATGGGTGCACTGATGATCTCCGCCCTGATCCTGTTCCCGCCCATGACCGCCATGCGTCTGTTCGGCAGCTTCCGCAGTGTGGTACTGTCCGCGGCTGCGGTGTCGGTGGTATGTTTCCTCATCGGATTCTTTCTGGCCTGCTGGCTCGGTCTGCAGACGGGTGCGACGGTAGTAACGGTGAATGTGCTGGTATTCTGCATTGTCAGCGGCATCCGTGCAGTTCTGCCGAAGCTGCTGCGGAAGAAGACGGCGTGATATGATATAGGATATAAGAAAAAGCACCGCCCGAGTATGGAAGAATTTCTTCCGTATCGGGACGGTGCGTTTTTTATTTTCAGTGAGAATCGGAATGGGCTATATTTTCTTCTGTGTTATGTTTCCGACGGAAAAAGGATACAAATACCAGAATACCCGCCGTAATAAGGGGAATAAACTTCAGACTGCGGATGTACAGATCAAACCACTCCGAACTTCCGCTCAGAACACTCCACATAAAAGAAAGGCGATACATCACAAATTCACTCAGATAAAGCTGTTCCCGGATCATCCAGGGCTGGAACAGCAGAATCGCCGTCGTCACAACACATAAAACCCCGGAAACCAGAAGCAGGATCTTCTGTCTGCGGATCATCTGCAAAAACAGTACGACCACCGCCGCTGTCATACACGCCCACGCAATAACAAGGGGCAGATAAGCGACAAAAGTATATATGGAAAGGTTGTAGACATACTCATATACGCCGCCGCTTAGAATTCGTATTTCCCCGAAAATTGTCCGGATCACCACCGGTGTGAACAGGATCACATCCGCAAGCAGGAAAACAAAAGCAATCACCGGTGATTTGTGTAACGGTTCGGTATTCGGGGTGATTTTTTTGCTTTCTCTGGATTTCTCTTTCTTAGCCCGCCGCAGCGGAGCGATTTTCTGTATCAGATTTTCCTCTTCAGTCTGCTGTGTCCGCTGACGGAAAAAGGATACAAAAGAAAGGACAGCCGCCGCAGTGATCGGGATATATTTCAGACTCCGGATGAAGAAATCAAAACCCTCCGTTTCACCTTTCATGATACTCCACATAAACGAGAAACGGTACTGCAGAAATTCACAGCTGTACATTTCAGCATCCGCCTCTTCTCCAAGCAAAAGCATAGCCGTCGCCGCAAGGATACACAAAATGCCGCTTACAAGTAAGTGTCTGTTCTTTCCGCCGATCAAATAATCGAACAGTACAGCAATCACCGCTGCCATACAAAGCCACGCAATGACAAGAGGCAGGCAGGTAATAAACGCATCGGCAGAGAATGTATACACCCATTCATAACCGCCGCCCGCATGTATTCTCGTTTCTCCGAACATCGTCCGGACCGTCACCGGTGTAAGCAGCACAATCCCCACCAGCATCACCGCAAAGGCAACCAGCGCCGGTATCCTCTTTTTCACAATCTCCTGAACATCTCTCCATCGCATACTCAAGTCCTCCTTAGGTATATGATTCAAGGAGGCTGACCGGCGAAGATGTCCGGCGATTTCCATATACGTGGGAGCGGCGGTTCCGTCGATCTCCCGCAGTCTGGCAAGGATCATCTGCTTGTTTTCAATATCCCCGACAAGCTTCTGTTTATGGGCTTCCAGAATCTCCTCCACCTTCTCCGGTTCACTCTGCATGGCCCGGATATCCGCAATGGAAAAATCCGCCTTGCGCAGAGTGGCCACCGCTTCCAGGATTTCCACATCCGACTCGGAAAAGCGGATGGACTTGCGTCCGGTGTAACTGCTCTCCGCATCCGGGGTGATCAGTCCGCTGTCCATATACAGCCGTACCGCCCGATCCGTCAGCCCGGTTCTCCCGCATACATCTTTCATTCGCATCGAATCAGCTCCTTTCGGTGGCAGTATAGCATTTCACCTTGGGTGAAAGTCAAGGGTTTTTGCGATTTTTTTGAAAAAACGGTGGGTGAAAGTGATATTTTTCCTTTTATAAACCATATTTTCGGTCCGACGGATAGGTTTTTCCCCCCGTTTCCGCATACCCACCCAAACAAAAGGAGGCAGAAACCTTCTCACAAAGTCTTTCTCCCTCCCTATTTGCTTTATAATACAAACAGCTTCTCCGGTCTTATGACGGGGTTCCCGTCGATCACGTCGGTTCTGCCCAAGGCGAAAAATTCGCCTTTGTTGTACAGACGCACCAGCTGTCCCGGTTCGTCCAGATGGGTGCGGATCTTCTTCTGATACAATTCCGTCCCGCCGCGGATCAGCTTCGCATGGAAATCCGCCAGACGTACCTCCGGAAGATCGGTGAACAGGGTTTCCACCGGCTTGGGCAGGGTCAGACGTTCTTCATACGTCATCTCCTCCAGCTGGGCTACCGTATACGCCTGATCGATCGTGTATCCGCCGGAACGTACGCGTACCAGAGAGGACATCACTGCCCCGCATCCCAGTGCCGCGCCGATATCCGCGCAAAGTGTCCGGATGTACGTGCCCTTGGAACAGGTTACATCCAGCGTATATTCGTCGGGCCTGTCCGTGGGTGTGCAGGTCAGAGCGGCAATCTCCACCTCTCTCGGCTCTCTGTCCACTTCCTTGCCTTCTCTCGCCAGATCCACCAGCTTCTGTCCGCCTACCTTGATGGCAGAATACATGGGCGGGATCTGCATGATCTTTCCCACAAACTTTTCGCATACCGCCGTCACTTCCGCGCTGTCCGGCAATGTTTCGCATCTCGTCAGCACATTGCCCGTACTGTCCTCCGTATCCGTGGTCAGACCCAGACGCATTCCGGCAATATATCTCTTTTCCCCCGCCATCACATACTCGGACGCCTTTACCGCACGTCCGATCAGAATCGGCAGGACCCCGGTCGCCATGGGATCAAGAGTACCCGTATGGCCTACCTGGGTTGTATTGAACAGGCGGCGGCAGATGGAGATCATGTGATGGGATGTCACTCCCTCGTGCTTGTGCAGCACCAGAATCCCCGACACCTCCGCCGGTCTTCCTCTACTCATATCGGTTTACCTCGCTGTTTTTCCGGCACTTACGCCAACGTATCCGGGTTATCAAAATCCGCAAGGGCGGACAGAAAGGCTTCCACTACCGTTTCCAGTGCTTCCTCCGGCGATTCCGCAGTCACGGTACAGCCGGCAGCACGCACATGTCCGCCTCCGCCGAAGCCTGCGCATACTGCGGATACATCAATATTTCCGTTTGCTCTGGCGGATACCTTATACTGCATGGGATCCGACGCCAGCTGACGCAGGGACAGGCCTACCAGCACCCCTTCCACACCTCTGGGTGTATCCACAACATTGCCGATCTCCTCTTCCGTCAGTCCCGCATCCGCCAGCATCTGCTGGGTAAACAGTACCACGCCCAGTCTGCCGCTATCGTAAAAACGCAGGTTCTGGATGGCGATCATCTGGGCGGTCAGTTCCTTCAGTGTCCGCTGGCCGAACAGAGAACGGCACAGATCCGCTGTATCCATACCTTCATCCTTCGCATTGTTGATGATGTCAACAAGTGCGGCGGCGATCATATGGGTTTTGGGTGTTGTATTGGAGAATTTGAAGCTGCCGGTATCCGACACGATGGCGGCGTAGATCCGTCTTGCGGCATCGGGGCAGGTTTCGAAAATGCCTCTGTTGGCAAGATTTGCGTAAATGTCGTACAGAATTTCCCCGCAGGCAGAAGCTTCGGGATCCACAAAATGGGGGGCAAAGGGGGTTCCCACACCGTGGTGGTCGATCATGAAGTCGATCCAGGGGATCATGGATGCAAAGGATCCCAGCTGCATGGGCGAGGCCACATCCACGGCACAGATGATATCGTAATCATCGGGCAGGACGGCGGTATCGGGATCGAAGGCCATATCCTCCTGACCGGACATCAGAAACCGCAGGCGCCTGGGGATATCCCCGGGGCAGATACATCTTGCCGATCCGCCGGCAGCGCAGATCATTTCCTTCAGAGCAAACGCGGAACCGACAGTATCCCCATCGGGATTGACGTGGCTGATGATAAGAGCCTTGGGGGCATCCTCGATGATATCGCAGATTTCCTCAAGGGTAATGGCGGGGTATTCGCTTTCCCCGATCATGCGCTCATTTTCATTCATCGTCTTCGGCCTCCGCAGTCTCTTCGTCCTTTGCGGGCACGATGGTTTTCAGAATAGCAGCGATATCGGCACCGTGTTCCACGCCATGGTCACGGACAAACTGCAGTTCCGGAGTGATCCGGAGGTTCAGCCGTTTGGCGAGCTGGCTTCTGACGAAGGGTGCGACGGATTTGAACCCTTTGGCAAGCTCTTTATCGTCCACTTCTCCGTAAACGGAGTAATAGATTTTTGCGTATTTCAGGTCCGCGGTGACGTCGCTGGAGGTAATGGTAAGCAATGCGTCGGCCACACGGGGATCCTTGACTTCCCGCAGGATTTCGGACACTTCCTGAGTAACGGAGTCATTGATTCTGTTCTGTCTATATTTAGCCATAGTTTTTTCCTTTTCTCATTTTCCTTTTTTACTGATTATTATTATAGCATATCTTTATGTTGTCCGTCAAGTCGGGAGTTTATGGATCCCGGGCACCAAATCCCACCCGGGCATTCCGGAAATGTCATTTTCCCCGCATTTCTGCCGTATTCCGTTGTCCGCATCTGTTCCACAGCACAAAAAAGGCACCCCCAAACGGATGAGGTGCCTTTTTCTTCAGTTAGTCATGTTGAAAATAATTTATAGGGTTATAAATTATTCAGCTTCAACAACACCCAGGTCGAAGATGGTGAAGAGAACGGTGTCAGTATCGTATACAACAGCAACCTTGTGAGTTACGCCGTTCCATGCACCGCCGATAACTTCGCCGGAAACGTCCTTGCAGGTGATGTTGCCGTTAGCGTCAACAGCATACTTAACGATACCAGCGTAACCGCCGCATACTACCATATCTTCAGCGATTTCAGGATGCTTCCAGCCGTAACCAGCGTTGTTGGCCAGAGTGCCGATGCACAGATCATCGGTTTCAATCCACCAGCTGTCTGTACCACCCTTAGTCATGGTGATGGTCAGTTCTTCGGTGGTGCCGTCAGCGTTGATCCACTTGTCGAGCAGGATGTATCTGCCGCCGTCGTAGGTGTACATGTTAGCCATTTCGTCGGTATCCCAGTACAGTTCCTTAGCCATGTCGATGAATTCGTCCATGGTTTCGAACATGGGTTCACCTTCCAGGTTGGTGCCGAAGCCGTACCATTCGCCGATGATAACACCGCCGATTACACGGTAAGCCTGGCCTACCTTGAAGTTAACGTTGTTGGCTGCACGAACAACCTGCTGTGCACCGGTCATCATGTTGGTTACTACTACGTTGCTCTGCTGTACAGAACCAAGCAGGTAGTCGCCAGCGCCGAGGATTGCATCTTCGGTGATGTCTGCGTCGTAAGCATAGTTCATTACGTAGCTGTTCTTATCGAACAGAACGATGTCTGTCTGGTATTCGGTGGTGAAGCCAACTACGTCAGCATTGTCTTCATAGAAGAAGATGTAGATGCTGTCGGTCTTGTTGCCTTCTGCATCATATACCATAGCTCTTTCGATGTATTCGCAGTTCTTGATGTACCAGTTATCGTTGGTAACGATCCCGTTGAATACCTTGATCATGCCGTTGTCGCCGATGAAGATGTACTTATCGTTTTCGGACATGGTCTGAACGTTGCCGTCCCATACTCTGTAACCGCGTTCGAAGGTGATGGAGCCAACATTGCGTCCGGTATCCTTGATGTCGTTTACATTCTGGGTTTCAACATGGTAAGCATCCAGTTCTTCGTCGTAAGAGGAGATGTTGTAGATGGAACCGGGCATGAACATAGCGTCTTCCAGAGCGTTCATCGGGTAGTACTTGTAGTCACCCTTATGCCAGCCGTTGAAGGAAGCGATCTTGTAGATCTGTACGCCCATGTCGTTCTTCTTGTCGTTGATATCGTCACGGAGATCCATGGTGGAGTAACCGTAAACAGCGATCAGGTTGTCCTTGGCAGTGATGCCGGCGTAACCCAGAACAACAATAGCTTCGTCCTGGTACTTAACCTGAGGAATGTCGATGTCAACAACCTTACCGTCAACTACAGTAACCTGAATGTACTTCCACAGGAATTCATTCAGCATCTGAGCCATAGCCTTACCTTCAGCGTTCAGGTAATAGCCGCCCCATTCGTCCTGATCTCTCAGAGAAGTGAATACAGCACCTTCCAGGTTTTCGTAACCGATGGGCAGAACTCTGCCGTCCAGGTTAATCTTGGAGGTACCCTTTTCGGTGATGGTGTAGCCCTTCAGCATACCCTTGAAGATACCGTTATCGGGATCGTCGGAGAATCTGGGGATTACACGCTGAATGTCAATGTTCTTGGCATTTTCGTCGAAGTGGCAGAGGATAACCATTTCGTTGTTATCCTTACCGTCGTTTTCGCCGCGGTACATGTACTTGGTCAGATCCTGGATGGAAGTGAACTGAGTTACTTCTTCACCGCATTCGATGGACCATTCCTGCAGGAAGTTCAGCAGGTAGAGACCGCTGTATACGGAGTGAGTTTCACCGAATACGCACCAGTCTTCGCCGTTGAGTTTCTGCCAGTAGTCCAGAGCCAGGATACCGGCAGCGCTCTGAGAGCCTGCCCAGTCCCAAACAGCGTCCCATACGGTCAGCTGAGCCAGTCTGTAGGTCTTGTACATAGCACGGTCAGCAACGCCGTCGCCGTCTACATCGTACAGTCTCAGTCTTGCATATGCGGTAGCGGTGTCGGGAGAAGTGGTCAGAGCGTAACGGGAGATCTTACCCTTAGCAACCTGAACAGCTTCTGCGTACCATTCTTCAAATACGGTTTCATCCATGAAGTCAACAGCAACCTTGTTAGCGCCGTCGTCCCAGATTACCTTGTAGTACTGGTTGTTAACCTGGTCATACCACCATTCAACCTTCCAGTTACCGGAGGAATCCTTCTTCAGGATGTTCAGAGAGTTCACGTCAACTGCAACCTGAGTCTTATCGATAACGTAAGTGGAGGTAGCGGTGTGCGCAAACAGCATCAGTTCCGGCTTGTCAGCTTCGGAAATGTAGGGAGTGTCATAGTACTTGGTAACCAGGTTGTACTTCATCAGCTCGAAACGAGCGTTCTGCTGAGAACCGGCATTCCATACTTCCTTGATCATCAGGTTATGCGCTTCGATCATGTTAACGATACCGTTGTCAGCAACTTCGAACAGAGCGAGGTAGGTTTCGCCGATCAGCTGCTGTTCCTGGTTGCCGGAAGTGG
>SVTO01000027.1 GCA_015063745.1 Oscillospiraceae bacterium
AAGCTTTTACATTGTATGATACTTGGTTACAAATACCCGAAGGCAAGAAAATGGAAACAGGTTCTCCGACACTGTTTGAAAACGCAAAGATCTCCAAAATAGAAAAGAATTGCGTTGTTAATATCTTCTTTGAAGATGGTACAAGTGTTTGGGCACCATACTTGTGGTTGTTTTGGCAAATCAAAGGCGATATATTTAATGCGATGACAAAGTGGCCTTGGTTTGATAATGTGCGCGAGGATGAACGTTATGCAAAGCTCCTTGCAAAAGCAAAAGAAATGGCTGAAGTGAAATGAATTGTAATCTTCTTATAGCCCCGCCTCGTGCGGGGCTTTTCTTTGTTTTCCGCATATCAAAAAATTTTACCGCTAATTTTGCAGACCCTCATGCGGGTTTGTTTTTTTGTGCCAATTTCCCCATTTCCGCATAATTTCCTTGCAGAATTCACGGGAAACCATAGATTTCCACATAAAAATGGAGTATAATATAGATAACTATATCTTTGCCGAAAAACAGGAGGATCCCGTGATGCAGGAGAAAAACAATACCGCCGGAATACAGGCACACATGGACGAACTGCGGCAGAAGCTTGCCTATCATGCGGATTTGTACTATAACAAGGATAACCCGGAAATTTCCGACTACGAATACGACGCTATGTTCCGGGAACTGACGGAGCTGGAAGAAGCCTATCCCCAGTACGCCGCCGCCGATTCCCTGACCCGTAATGTGGGCGGAGCTGTGTCCGAGAAATTCTCCAAGGTCACCCATCCCGTGAAAATGGGCAGCCTGACCGACGTGTTTGACGAAGGGGAGCTGCGTGCTTTTCTGGAACGTACCATTCAGTTCCTGTCAGACGAAGGCGTGCCTGCTGAAGAGATTCTCTTTACCGTGGAGCCGAAAATCGATGGCCTGTCCGTCGGTCTGACCTACGAAAACGGCAGTCTCCGGCTGGGCGCAACCCGCGGAAACGGTACCGTCGGCGAAAACGTAACGGAAAACATCGCCGTTATTGCCGACATTCCCCATACCCTGACGGATAAGGTATCCCTGACTGTCAGAGGTGAGGTCTATATGCCCCATACCAGCTTTGCCCGCCTGAACCGTATCCGGGAAGAAGCGGGAGAAAAGTTGTGGGCCAACCCCCGCAACGCCGCCGCAGGCAGTCTCCGCCGCCTGGATTCCGCGGCAACAAAGGAAGCGGGTCTGTCCATATTCGTATTCAACTACCAGACGGGCGATTTGTACCCCGACGGCCATGCGCCCGCCTCCCATAAGGAAACCATAGACCGTATGCACGCCCTCGGCTTTTCCACCATCCGTGTGGCCGCCGTGACGACCGAGCCGGAAGAAGTGGTGAAAACGGTTGCCAAAATCGGGGAAGAACGGAGCAGCCTGCCCTACGACATCGACGGCGCCGTTATCAAAATCGACAGTCTCGCCCAGAGAGGAATGCTCGGGGAAGGACCCAGCACACCCAAATGGGCTGTTGCCTATAAATATCCCCCGGAACAGAAGGAAACCCGGCTTGTGGATATCGAAGTACAGATCGGCCGTACAGGGGTTCTGACCCCTACCGCCGTACTGGAACCGGTACAGCTGGCCGGCACCACCGTTTCCAGAGCTACCCTGCACAACATCGACATCATCCGTGCCAGAGATATCCGCATCGGCGATATGGTACGGGTGCAGAAGGCCGGAGACATCATTCCCGAAATCGTCTCCTCCGTGCCGGAAAAGCGTACCGGTGCGGAAGTACCCTTCGCCTTCCCGGAAAAATGCCCCTCCTGCGGAGAAAAGCTGTTCTGGGACGATCAGGCAGAGGATGAAGATACTGCGGCCGATGTGGGCGGTGCTCTGCGCTGTGTGAATCCCCGTTGCCCGGCGCAGCTGGAAAGACGTATGATCCATTTTGCCTCCCGAGGAGCAATGAACATCGACGGCATGGGTCCCACCCTGGTGCGCCAGATCATCGAAACAGGACTGGTCAGCGATGTAGGCGATATTTTCAGCCTGCGGAAGGAGGATATTGCCGCCCTGCCCAGAATGGGGGATAAATCTGCGGACAATATCGTGAACGCCGTGAATAATGCCAAGGAATCCGGCGGTGCCAGAGTGCTGTTTGCGCTGGGGATCCGTCACGTGGGCGAAGCGGCGGCGGAAGGGATTCTGAATGTTTTCGGTTCCGTGGAAAACCTGTTCGGCGCATCGGCGGAGGATCTCTGCGCGGTGGAAGACATCGGCGGGATCACGGCTTCCATGATCGTGGAATATTTCTCCCTGCCGGAAACGGCTCTGCTGATCGAAAAGCTCAAGGCGGCCGGTGTACGGCTGGATGTTCCCCGTGCGGCGGAAGAAACGGACGAAAACGCCGCGGATTTCACGGGCATGACCTTTGTACTGACGGGTACTTTGTCCACCATGACCCGGGACGAAGCAACGGAAAAAATCAAGGCCAGAGGCGGCAAAGCCACGGGCAGCGTTTCCGCCAAGACCACCTATGTGGTAGCGGGAGAAGCGGCCGGTTCCAAACTGACCAAGGCCCAGACCCTCGGTATTCCGGTGCTGTCGGAAGAAGAATTTATTGCAATGCTGTAAAGAGGTGAAAGATTTGTTGTGGATCATTCCCGCAGTGGTGGGCGTGTTGCTCTTGCTGCTGCTTTTTGCCAGTATCTATATGTACCGCTTCGCCATCGTGCGGAAAAAGGATGCAGTGGATTACTGGGAACACCCGGAAATGCTGAAGCGCTTTGACAATATCCCGGACGATCACCAGCTGGAGATCGAAAAGGATAGAGTGTTCATGCGCGAGTGCTCCGAAAAGCTGTATATGACCTCCCGCGACGGACTGAAGCTGTGCGGACGTCTGATCGAACAGTCTTCCCCCAGGGGGATTGTGCTGATGTGTCACGGCTACCGGTCCCATCCCATGATCGACTTCGCCGGTGCGGTTTCCTGGATGTGCGATCAGGGCATGAATATCTTCATCATGGACCATCGTGCTTCTGCCGGCAGCGAAGGGAAACACATCACCTTTGGTGCCAGAGAAGCTGAGGATCTGGCGGACTGGTGCCGGGTACTGGAAAAACGGTTCCCCGATCTGCCCATCGTATTCGACGGTGTTTCCATGGGCGGATTCACGGTGCTTCTGGCCTCCGGAATGGATCTGCCGGACAATGTAAAAGCCATCATCGCCGACTGCGGGTATACCTCTCCCGGGGATATCTGCAAGAAGGTGCTGAAGCAATGGTTCAACCTGCCGCCGTTCCCCATTTACTATACCGCCATGCTGGTGGTAAAGCTGAAAACGGGACTGTGGCTGCCCGGATATGACGCACGGAAGGCGCTGGAGAAAAACCGGCTGCCCGTTCTGTTTGCCCACGGTACGGCGGATGATTTTGTGCCCTACGAAATGAGTGTGGAAAACCGTGCTCATTGCCTGCACTGCGAATCCGAATTGATTTCCGCTGAAGGGGCACCCCACGGCTACAGCTTTATCGTGGCCAAAGCGGAATACAAAGAAGCCATCCTGCGCCTGTTTGAAAAGGCGGGGATCTGAATCATACATATTCCCAAAAGAAAGGAAATACCATGCCCATTACATTTATTGAGGATAAAAGAATTTTCAAGCTGGACACCTGTTCCACTTCCTATATTTTCTGCGTGGAAGACGGCAACTTCCTCGTCAGCCTGTACTACGGCAGGAAGCTGCCGGATACCAATTTCGCAGGCTATATTTTCAGAGACTATTTCGTATCCTTCAACCCCAATTCCCAGGATGTGAAGGACCGCTATTTCTCCCCCGACCTGGCACCGCTGGAGTATTCCGGATTCGGTGCGGGGGATTTCCGCAAAAGTGCTGTGGCGATCCGCAATAAGGACGGCAATACCGCTACGGATTTCCGGTATGTTTCCCATGAGATCCGCCCCGGTAAGCCGAAGCTGCAGGGCCTTCCCGCTACCTACGCGGCAGACGACGAGGCCACAACCCTGTACGTGACCACGGAAGACAGAACCACCGGCGCAAAGGCGGTTTTGCAGTATACGGTGTTCGAAAACCTGCCGGTCATGACCCGCAGCGTGCTTCTGGAAAATGCATCCGACGCGGCGATGGATGTGGAAAGGGTATACAGCGCATCCGTGTCTCTGCCGGATATGGATTACGATTTCCTCCATCTTTACGGCAATTGGGCATCGGAACGGCATTTGGAAAGAACACCCCTGGCACACGGTCATCAGAGCATTTCCAGCGCCAGAGGCTCCTCCAGCCATCACCACAATCCCTTTGCGGCTCTGGTGCGCCACGGTGCGGATGAGGATCATGGGGACGTATACGGCTTCAATCTGGTGTACAGCTCCAACTTTGACATTACCGCAGACTGCGATTTTTATGAATGTACCCGTATCAACATGGGTATCAATCCCGACGGGTTCACATGGCACCTGAATCCCGGCGAAACCTTCCAGGCACCGGAAGCGGTGATGGTCTACACCGACGAAGGTACCGGTGAAATGTCCCGTATTTTCCACCGCCTGTACAGAGAGCATCTGGTACGCGGCAAGTGGAAGAGCATCAAGCGTCCTTTGCTGATCAACAGCTGGGAAGCGGCGGAAATGGACTTCGATACGGAAAAACTGGTGCGTTTTGCGGCACAGGCCAAGGAGCTGGGCTTTGAAATGCTGGTTATGGACGACGGCTGGTTTGGCGACCGCAATAAGGAAGACCGTTCCCTCGGTGACTGGTATGTGAACGAAAAGAAGCTGGTGGGCGGTATCGGTGAGCTGATCCGTCGGGTGAAGGAACTGGGCATGAAATTCGGTATGTGGTACGAGCCGGAGATGATCTCTCCCAACAGCGACCTGTTCCGCGCCCATCCCGACTGGTGCCTCCACGTACCCAACCGTACCAACTGCATCGCCCGCACCCAGTATGTCATCGACATGACCAGACAGGACGTACGCGACAATATCTTCAGCCAGATCTGTTCCGTGCTGGACAATTACGATGTGGACTACATCAAGTGGGATTTCAACCGCAATCTGACCGAAGCCGGCAGCGCGCTTCTGGATGCGGAAAACGGCAAGGAAATATTCCACCGCTTTGTACTGGGCACTTATGAGCTGATGGATCGCCTGCTGACCCGATTCCCGGATCTGCTGCTGGAAAACTGCTCCGGCGGCGGCGGACGCTTCGATCCCGGCACACTGTATTTCTCTCCCCAGATCTGGACCTCCGACAATACCGATGCCCTCCAGCGTCTGCCGATCCAGTTCGGTACTTCTTACTGCTACCCCGCCTCTGCCATGGGCGCTCACGTATCCCTGCCCCACAGCATGGATGAACTGGTCACAAAGGGCAATGTAGCGCTCTGGGGTACCTTCGGCTACGAACTGGATCCCGGAAAGCTTTGCGAGGAATACAGAGAAGTGGTGAAAAAGCAGGTGGAAGAATACCATCTGACCTATGACCTGATCCACTTCGGCGATCTGTACCGCATTATCTCTCCCTTCGACAATCCTTACCACTGCGCATGGGCCTTTGCGGCACCGGATAAGTCTGCGCTGTACTTCACCCATGTGTGTATGCGGTATTATCCCGTTATGAAGCGTATCATCCGCCTGAAGGGGCTGGATGAAAACAAGATGTACCGCTGCCGTGAGACCGGGGAAGTGTACTCCGGCGCATTGCTTATGCACGCGGGCATCAACGTATCCAAATTCCCCAGAGGTGCGGGACAGAGTTTCAGTCTGTACTTCACCGAAGTAAAATAAACATTTCCATCCGTAAAGGGGGCGTATACCGTGGACAATAAACAACCGAATACAAAACGCTCCTTTGCGGGTACGGCGGTGCTGATGGGCGTCATCATACTGGCGGCCAAGCTGCTGGGGTTGGTGCGGGACGTGCTGGTGGCCGGGCATTACGGTACTTCCATGGAAGCCGTGGCCTACGAGACCGCCTCCAAACTGCCGGTGACCATATTCGATCTGGTGATCGGCGGGGTGGTAACATCTGCGTTTATTCCCGTGTTCAACAGCCTGATGGTGAAAAAAGGAAAGGAAGAGGCCATGTCCTTTGCCAGATCCTATGTGAACTTTGTTCTCTGCATCACCATAATCCTGTCCCTCCTCGGTATTCTGTTCGCGTCCCCTCTGGTAACCTTTATGGCGCCGGAGCTGGACAGCGGAACCCATGCCCTCGCCGTACAGCTGACACGGATCCTCTTTCCCATGATCATTTTCACGGGACTAGCCTTCTGCTTTGTGGGCTATCTGCAGTCCATGGGGGAATACAATATTCCTGCTCTGATATCCCTTGTGTCCAACGGGATTATGGTGGCGTACCTGCTGCTTCTGGATACCCGCTGCGGCATTGTGGGACTGGCGATTGCCATGCTGCTGGGATGGATGGCACAGGCAGCGGTACAGATTCCGTCGGTAATGCGTCTGGGATTTACATGGAGCATCCGTGCCCCCCTGAAAACCGAAGCCATCGGACGTGCGGCGAGAAATACGCTGCCCATTCTGATCGGTACATGGACGGGACCGGTGTGCAACCTGATCAACACCCGTCTGGCATCCGGCATCGAGGACGGACGGGGGATCACGGTGCTGGGATACGCCAACCGGCTGTATACCATTCTGGTGGGACTGTTCTCCTTCGTGGCGACCAATCTGCTGTTCCCCTATTTTTCCCGTGCCGCGGCATCCGGAGACGATGAGGAAACGGACAGGCTCATGCGTATGTCGGTGAAAACGCTGGCCTATATCATTGCCCCCATCACGGTGGGTATCATACTGCTGGCCGAGCCCTTTGTATCTGTGATCTACGAAAACGGCAGCTTTACCCCGACGGATACCCTGATGACCGGGGAAGCCTTGCGGTGCTATGCCGTGGGGATGATCTTCCTGGCCGTCAACGAAGTGCTTGTAAAAGCCTTCTTCGCGGCGGAAAAGACAAAGCTGCCCATGATCTCCTCCCTGTGTGCCATGGCGGTGAATGTGGCCGTGGTGGCATTGTTCGGCGAATATCTGGGAATCGGCGGTATCGCGCTGGTTTCCGCAGGGGCAACGGCCTTGAATGTGTTCATCAACTGGTGCTTCTCCGCAGGATTCCGACTGATGCGGTTCCGTGGGGCGGATGTGCTGGATATTGCCAAAACCCTGTTTTCCGCATTTGTCATGATCCCGGCGGTACTTTTTGCCTCCGCATACACGGAAACCCCGATTCTGCAGCTGGTGTTCGGCGCAGGTGCGGGTATGCTGGTGTATTTCCCGCTGACCCTTGTTCTGCGCTGTGATGTGTGCAGGGCGATCTTACAGAAAAAGAAAGGATCGGAGTGAAGCTATGAAAATCATGCATATACTGACCGACAGCAACATCGGCGGCGCAGGTCGTCTGCTGATCAATTACCTGCACAATTTCGATAAAACCAAATTCGACATCGCCGTGGTGCTCCCCGAAAATGCGGCGCTCAAGCCTCTGGTGGAAGCGGAAGGCTTTCCGGTGCTGGAAATGCACAACGGGCGGGACAAAAGCTTTGATATGGCGGCGGTGAAGGAACTGAAAAAACTGATTCGGGAATGGAAACCGGATGTTGTCCACACCCATTCTTCCTTCTCCGGCAAGCTGGCGGCATGGCTGTGCAGAGTACCCCGTCGGTTCTACACCCGCCATTGCGCCTTTGAACCGCCGAAAAAACTGACCACCTTCCCCGGCAAGCAGATCAACGGCTGGATCAATATGACCCTTGCCACCGACATCGTTGCCGTAGCCGAAGCCGCCAAGGCCAACCTGACCGATACCGGCATAAAGGCGGACCGGGTTACTGTGATCATCAACGGCGTGGAACCCATGCGGGAGACCGATGCGGCGGAAAAAGCGGCTCTGCGGCAGTCATTGCAGATCGGTGAAAATACCTTTGTCTGCGGCATTTCCGCACGGCTGGAAGAATACAAAGGTCACAGATACCTGCTGGAAAGTGCAAAGCAGGTGTGTGATGTCCATCCCGATACCGTATTTCTGCTGATGGGTGAAGGAACCTGCAGAGAAGCGCTGGAAGCACAGGCTGCCTCTCTGGGTATCACCGATAAGGTACGCTTCACGGGATTTTTGGACGATGTGGCACCCTATTACGGCATTATGGACGTAAACCTGAACTGTTCCATCGGTACGGAAACCTCCTCTCTGGCCCTGTCCGAAGGCATGAGTCTGGGTATTCCCGCTGTGGCAACCACATTCGGCGGCAATCCCTATATGGTGACCGACGGCTGGAACGGTTTTCTGGTACCCGAAAGAGATCCCGGTGCTATGGCAGAGAAGATTCTGGATATGATCCGCGATCCTGCCCTGCATAAAAAGCTGTCCGACGGTGCAAGAGAAGCGTATCGCACCAAATTCACCGCCGCCGCCATGACAAGACAGCTGGAAGCATTGTATCTCGGCTGATCTGCCCCCATAAAAGAGGCTTTATTTTTGTACAAAATACCCTTTGCGGAAAAATGAAATTTGTGGTATACTATATATAGTGTCCTTCGGACGGAATACACCAAAACATGGAGGTAAATCATGTTTCATACCGAAGAAACAGTAGTATACGGCGCAAACGGAATCTGTACGATCGGAGAGATCACAGAGCAGTCCTTCTGCGGGGAGACCAGACAGTATTATGTTCTGCATCCGGTATATGATAAAGGAGCAACCATATTTGTCCCTGTGGATAACCGGGAACTGACGGCAAAAATGCATCGGATACTGACAAAGGATGAAGTCCACGCCCTGATCGGCGGTTTGCCTGAGGAGGCGGACGAATGGATCGAAAACGACGGCGACCGCAAACGCGCATTTCAGGAAATTCTGGAAAGCGGCGACCGGAAAAAGCTGATGGGAATGATCCGTGTCCTGTATCTCCGGGGCGAACAGCAGAAAAAACGGGGCAAAAAGCTCCATATCGCGGATGAAAGAGCCTTCCGTGAAGCGGAAAAGATCCTCCACGAAGAATTCGCCCACGTGCTGGAGATTCCCACGGATCAGGTAGTACCGTATATCGCATCCCGGCTGGAAGCATAAACAAAGGAAAAACCGGTTCGGAATCCAACATTTCGGGTTCCAAACCGGTTCTTTTTCATTTCAGAGAGCGTTTTGCTGACAGCGTTTATTCAACGGTAACGACTGTGTTGAACAGGGCGCTGTTTTCTTCGATCTTACCCGCATTGCCTACAGCACAACGGTAACCCTGGGGCATAACGGCGTCGATCACCTTACCGATGCGATGGAATTCGTCGATGGTGATGTCCAGAGTTTCTTCCCGTTCTCTCTGGATATCTGCATAGGTCTTGCCGGTCATGTAAGCGGCGAAGGAGCGTTCTGCCTTGCCGGCGGGGGACATGGGACGGTCGATGGAGGAGAAGGTACCGATGATGTAGCGGTTCAGCTCTTCCTCGTTCATGTCGCAGTTCTGTACATAATCACCGGCAGCACAGTAAACGGCTTCGGTTTCCGCCAGCTTGGGGTCACGGTAGGAATAGAAGAATACGCTGCCTTCCGAATCAAATCCGCAGCCGCAGCCATACGCACCGCCCTTGACACGGATATTCTGATACAGATATTCACAGCTTACCGCCGTACGGACAACCTGCATTGCGCCGGTGTATTCGTATCCGGTGCCTGCCATGGTGCCGGCGTGAGCCAGATAAGTTACCTGAGAGGAGATGGCCAGACCTTCATTCTTGGCTTCGGGAATAATTTCTTCACCCTTGCCGAGGGAATCATGGCCGACAGCGTTCAGTCCGGCGCAGAATCCGGGCAGACCGGCTTCCAGAGCGGCATAACCCGCATCATCCGCAGCCACGCTGACGATCATGTTGGCGGGATTGAAGATGTATGCGGCGGTCTTCTTCAGATTTTCCGCCACTTCGGCAGCCTTGGCGTCGTAGTTCTTCAGAATATCCTGTAAGAACCAGTAGAAGTCCATACCGTCAATGATTTCCTGATACAGCGCACCGGCGTTGAAGTAGGAGCGGGCACGGCTCAGGGAAACGGCATGACCGCTGCTCTGGATACGGCGCTGCTTGTCGGATACGGTTTCGGCCAGAATTTCACGGAGACGCTTGGAGTCGGTGAACCTGGTGGAGGTCAGCACTTCCAGCGCAGTATCCAGCGCAAAGCCGACCTTGTCCGCCAGTACATGGAAGTTTACGGCAAATCCGGGGGTGAAACTGTTCTTGCGGTACTTCCGGAAGCTTGCGGGATGGAAGGACAGGGAACCGGTGTTCAGCTTCATGTCAATGGCTAAGTCAAAGTAGTTGTGGGAAGCGGTGTCCATCTTGCCCAGAACCGTACCCAGAATACCGATGTAGGGCAGATACGCCTTGGGCATTTCACCGATGGTGAATACCAGACTGCCGTAGGTGATCCCGTTGGTTTCCAGATCGTGGTATACGCCCTTCACGCCGCCGATGGTTCTTTCATCGATCTGCAGGGGCTGTGCTTCTCTGGCGATGTCCTTTCTGTCCAGGACGGGGATGCAGTGCAGTTCTTCCTCGGTGGGTTCCTTGCTCTGATATTCTCTCAGATCAGCGGTAGCCTTTACGATGCCGGCGATTTGTTCATCGGACAGGGAAGCCTTGTATGCGGCCAGCTTTTCCGCCAGTTCCGCGTTGCGCTTTTCATCCAGACCGGGGCAGGGAGAAAGCTTCAGCAGTACGCTGTGATCGCTGTCCAGCAGGTACTTGCGGATCAGATCTTCGTAGTAGCCCGTGCCGATCTTTTCGCGCAGTTCCCTGTAAATATCCAGAACCCGCAGATATTCGAAAGGCGCATCGTCGTCATAGTTCCAGCTCAACATCATTTCGATGGCATAAGCCAGACCCTTGGGACTGCCGCCGAAATCGGCTTCACGGAAACGGAATTCACTGCGGTTCAGTACAGCTAACAGTGCTCTTTCGTTCAGACCATTTTCCACAATATCGGTCAGCGTATCGCGGATAACGGTGTGGAAGCGCTCGAAATCCTCTTCCTTGGCATTCTTGGCCACGATGGCAAACATATTTTCAATGATGTGGTTGTCCAGACCGCCATATACATCGGCACCGATGCCCGCATCGATCAGCGCCTGCTTCAGGGGCGCACCCTCGGTGGACAGCAGTACTTCGCCGATGAAGTCCATGGCGGTGCAGTCCAGTACGTTCAGGCTGGAGCCGCAGGCGGCAGCGTAACCGAAATAGGTCTTGCCTTCGGGAGCTTCGTTCTTGCCGATGGTGTATACTTCTTCAACCATCCGGGGATCCTTTTCGCCGAAGTGCACCTGGGGAACCACCTCGGTCCGGGGATCGATGGCGTCAAACTTGGAGAGATACTCGCTGTCCATCCAGTTCATGCGTTCTTCGATGTCCATGTCGCCGCAGAGGAAAATGCAGCAGTTGGAGGGATGGTAGTAACGCTTGTGGAAGTTGATGAAGTTTTCGTAGGTCAGGGTGGGAATCACGTCGGGATCACCGCCGGAGTTGATGCCGTAGGTGGTGTCGGGGAAGAGCTTCTGGGTCATGATCTCGAATACCACGCGGTCGGGATCGGACATAGCGCCCTTCATTTCGCTGTAGACAACACCGTTGATGGTCAGCGGATCTTCGGGATTTTCCAGCTCATAATGCCAGCCTTCCTGCTCGAAGATCTGACGGTAGGTGTAGATGTTCGGATAAAATACCGCATCCATGTATACATGCATCAGGTTTACGAAATCCTTATCATTGCAGGACGCTACGGGATACAGGGTCTTGTCGGGATAGGTCATGGCGTTCAGGAAGGTGTTCAGAGAACCCTTGGCGAGCTGCATGAAGGGATCGCGGCTGGGGAAATGCTTACTGCCGCAGAGCACGGAATGTTCGATGATGTGGGGCACGCCGGTGCTGTCGGTGGGGGTGGTACGGAAAGCGGCACAGAAGGTCTTGTTTTCGTCATCGTTGGACAGCACGCAGATTTTTGCACCGGACTTGTCGTGACGGAAGATCAGACCGTAGCTTTTGATGCCATCCAGATATTCTTCCTTGAGAAGCGTATATCCGGGAATGGGAGAAAGTTCCTTGGCGGAACGGATATTCTTGGACATAATACGATTCCTTTCGCGGTTTTGATATTGCTTTCATTATATTATATATTTTCGACGGATACAAGGGTCGTATTGTGAATTTTTTGGAATATAGGGAAATATCCCGTCCCAGAAAATGAAAAAAACGTAAAATGTTGGCGTCAAACGGGAAAATATGGTGTTTCCACTTGATTTTTGCGGGATTTTGTATTACAATAATGGGGAATAATAGAATACATTTCCCGAATGGGGCCGGGACGATCCGTACCTCGGCCGAACATTCAGAAAGGACTACAAAATGGCACAGAAATTCAGAAAAATCGGTGTTCTCACTTCCGGCGGCGACGCTCCCGGTATGAATGCGGCTGTCAGAGCCGTTACCAGAGCAGCACTGGCAAGAGGCGTTGAAGTTATGGGTATCATCGGCGGCTACAGAGGCCTGATCCACGATGAACTGATCCCCCTGACCTCCGGCGACGTTTCCAATAAGATCCAGCTTTCCGGTACTTTCCTGTACTCCGACCGCTGCCTGGAATTCAAGGAAGAAGCAGGTATGCAGAAGGCTATCGCAACCCTGAAGAAGCACGAAATCGACGGTGTTATCGCTATCGGCGGTGACGGTACCTTCCGCGGCGCAACCGACCTGTCCGCAAGAGGTATTCCCACCATCGGTATCCCCGGCACCATCGACAACGACATTACCGCATCCGACAATACCATCGGCTTCAACACCGCTATGCAGAGCGTAATCGAAAACGTAGACCGTCTCCGTGACACCTGCGAATCCCATGCACGCTGCAATGTTGTGGAAGTTATGGGCAGAGGCGCCGGTGACATTACCATCAACACCGCTATCGCTACCGGTGCGGTTGACTGCGTAATTCCCGAATGCCCCTTCGATGAAGATGCCTGCGTGGAAAAGATCATCCGCCTGCGCAGAGCCGGCAAGAGAAGCTTCCTGATCATCGTATCCGAAGCATTCCCCGAACTGGGTGAAGCTCTGGCTAAGCGTATCAGCAGCACCACCAAGGAACTGGCCGAAAAGGAAGGCAACGACAGACTGTGGGTTGAATCCAAGTTCTGCCGCTTCGCACATCTGGTTCGCGGCGGTACTCCCACTCTGAGCGATCGTCTGCTGGCTACCAAGATGGGCGTATATGCTGTAGACGAACTGCTGGCCGGCAAGAGCGACCTGATCGTTATCGAACAGAACGGCGAACTGACCTCCATGAACATTGCATACTCTCAGGTTCTTGACCGTATGTACAAGGGGACCCTGAAGGAAGGTATGTTGGATAAGTTCTCCGCAGAACAGATCGCCGATATGGAAGCCTTCATCGCAGCAAAGAAGGAAACCTTCGCAAAGACCTACGCTATGTTTGAGGAAATTACCGGCTGAGCGGAATAGATTTTAAGTTTTTTGGGGGAAGGAAAACTTTTTGGAAAAAGTTTTTCTTCCCCCAAACCCCTTTCTTTTCAAAAACTTTCAAAAGAGGGGACATAGAATCTGAATAATGAAAAATCCCTCTTTCCAAAGGTTTTGAAAAGAGGGAGGTGAGGGAGAAAGACTTTCGGATAGAGTTTTTCTCCCTCTGTTATTGTGCTTATTCTCCAATACTCTCTGCTGCATTGAGCGCGGTGTAGAATGTTTCAATGGATTGACGTGCAGGGGCTTTCATGCTTCTGTATAAGGCGGAGAAGTTGTCCAGACCGTAGAAGAGAACCTGGTCGCCGATGTACCAGAGTTCGCAGAAGCCGGGCTGCATGGCGAAGAAGGTACCGCCTACTTCATATGCGATGGAATCGAAGATGATGTCCAGCATATGACGGGTTTCCATATCTCCGGAGTATCTGGTCTTCAGCAGAACATCGTAATAGGTGGGGAATACTTCGTTTTTGGAGTCCCATGCCAGATATTCCAATGCTGCGCCGACCAGCTCCTTGTTCTTAGTGGTGCCGGAAACAGCCATCAGGTTGGAGGAGTCATAGCACAGATACTCTTCCTGTTCCGCATTGTACTTGGGCATGGGGATGACGCCGAAGGAGAAGGGGCAATCTGCTGCTTCGGCGACCCATGAAACATAGGCGCCTTTGAACAGAACGGTACCGGTGCTGAATTTGAGGGATTTTCCGGTTGCATCCATGTAAGAGCCGGGGTGGTTGCGCAGGGAAATGAGCTTGTCCACAATATCCAGCGTCTTTTCGGTGTTCAGCGTCAATTCCAGCTTGCCTTCCTCATTTTTCTCGGAAATAAACTGGTTGCATCCGGTGAAGAGGGCAATGGAATAACCGCCGAAGTTGATACTGCCGATTATGTCATCTTCATCATCATACAAACCGTTGCCGTCCTTGTCGTTAACAACTGCACCGGCCATTTCAATGTATTTATCCAGTGTCCATGTACCTTCATCGACCAGCTTGTAGGGATCTTCCAGATTATTGTCCACGATCATGTCCCGGTTGAATGTAATGCACAGCGGTTCGGTGATCATGAAATCACTTACGGCAAAATACGGATACTTGCCCAGCTGCAGACGTTTGATCTGCTCATAATTCCACCATTCTGCGGACATATCAATGTGCGGAAGCTCTTCCAGACTCATCAGATATCCTCCGGACATATAGGAAATGGGGAAAGAAGCCAGGAACAGCTGCTGATAAATATCGTCGCCGGATTTGTACAGTGTGCGGTAATCGTCACCGCTTACATCTGCAGTGTGTTTGATATCGATTCCCAGAAAATCTTCCGCTTTCTGTGCGCGGCGGTAAACAGCGGCAGTCATTTTGTCGGAAGAAGATTCATTTACGTAATAATTGACAGTAGCGGCCTCTTCGTAGAAGAATGCGGCACTGAAGGTCTCTCCGCCGAAATCCAAATCATTGGAAAGCGCATGCTGTGTGCGGGTTTCGCCGGTTTGCTCAGCGGTTTCTGTTTCGGCAGTGGTCTCATCGGGTACGTCCGTACCGCAGGCGCAAAGCTGCATCAGCATAGCCGCAGCAAGAAGGAAAACAACAAACTTTTTCATAATTTTCTCCTTTTGATGTGTTCATGTTCGAAACGGATAGCGGTCTGTATCTATATGATACCACTTCTCCGGCAACTTGTCAAGTTATCCGAATAAGTTTGTGGCGGAAATTTTTCAAAAAAGAAACCGTTACCCGGAGAGGATAACGGTTTCTTGTAAGTATCGGAATTACTGTACAGCGGTTTCTTCGGCAGTTTCTTCTACCAGAGGACCTTCGATTTTTTCCATAGCCTCGTAGAAACTGTTGATGGTGTTGTTGGCAGGCGATTTATATGCTCTGTAGAATGCGTTAAAATTCTTTTCGCCGAAGTACATGGGATTCAGGGGCATATACCACAGTTCACAGAATCCGGGCTGCATACCAAAATATAAACCGCCGACTTCGTATACAATATTCTCAAAGATGATATCCATCATCTGGCGGGTTTCCAGATCCTGAGAGTAACGGGTCTTCAGAAGTACATCATAATAGGTGGGGAATACTTCATTCTTGGAGTCCCATGCCAGATATTCCATAACCGCACCTACAAGTTCGGGATTCCTGATGGCACCGGAAACAGCTGACGGATCGGACCAGTCATAGCACTGATATTTCTCCTGTGCTTCATCGTATTTGGGCATCGGAACGATACCGGTTGTGAAATCGTAATCGGTTACAGATTCCATAGCGGCGGGATTACCAATACGGAAAAGAGAAGTGCCGTTGGCAAATGCATTTCTTTTGGTTTCACCGTACAGGTTCGGGTGATACATGAAACCGGAAGTTTCACCTATGGTACTCAATTTTTCATAGATCTGAAGTGTTTTTTCGGATTTGATAATCAGCTGCAGTCTGCCGGTTTCGTCCTTACCGGAAATCAGCTGCCCGCAGGCGGCCATGAAGGGAATAACTCTGGATGTATCATCGGTCTCCATAGCAATGATATCGTCTTCGTCGTAGTAATTACTGTTGCCGTCTCTGTCGTTGATTACCGCTTTGCCGTATTCTATGAACTTGTCGATGGTCCAGCGGTTTTCAAAAACGAGGGTGTAAATATCTTCGAGATTATTGTCGGCCACCATATCCTTGTTATACAGCATAGCGGCAGGGGAAGTGATCATGAAATCATTGACAGCGAGATAGGGGTACTTACTCAGCTTCAGCAGATCGATCTGTTCAGCATTCCACCAGTCAGCGGTCATATCGATATAGGGCAGATTGTCGAGGTTGTAGAGATAACCCTCTGTGGTGAAAGTAAGGGGCGTGAAATCAAACAGCTGCTGATATATATCGTCGCCGGACTTATAGAGGGTTTTGAAATCCTCCTCTTTCACATTTTCTTCATACTTGACCTTAACACCCAGGAAATCTTCTGCTTTTCTGGTACGGCGGTAAACTGCAGCGACCATGTTGTCGGAAGAACTTTCATCCGCATAGTAGTTTTTGGCAGCACCGGATCCGGACATAAAGGCAGCCGTGAAGGTTTCATCGTCGAAATCCAGTTCATCGGGAAGCTGATGCTGAATACGGGTAGTTTCGGTGGTTTCGGTGGCGGTTTCCGTAGCGGATTCGGTTTCGTCGGAGTTCTTATCCCCACCGCAGGCACAAAGCTGCAGAAGCATGGCGGCAAGGATCAGAAAAATACTGAACTTTTTCATACATATATCTCCTTGTAGAAAAATGCACCATCCGTCAGAAAACGGTACGGTTACGGATGGTGGATAAAGTTATCATACACCAAAATTTTGTACTTGTCAAGACGCAAAAACGGGCTGCAGAACGATTTGGCAGTATGCACAAAACGGTGCTCAAAAGAGAAAAAACGGTAGGGATTGGCAGAGGGCGTTTTGCTGATTTTGACGAAAGCCTTCGTCTGTGTGCATGTTTTGGACGAAAAATTTCCTGCCGGAAAAAAATCTCCGCAAATTTTCAAAAAACCATTGGCAGAACGGAAATTATACAGTATAATATATAAGGAAAGAAAACCGGTATATTATGAGAGAGTGAGAACGATTATATGAATATTTGTGTTTACGGCGCAGCCAGCGATACCATCAACGAATGTTTCAAGGACGCCGCCTTCCGTCTGGGTAAGGTGATTGCGGAAACCGGCAATACTCTCGTGTTCGGCGCGGGAACCACCGGCATTATGGGTGCCTGTGTGCGGGGCGTGGATGCGGCAGGCGGTACTTCTCTGGGCATTGCACCAAAGTTTTTCGATACCCCCGGCGTGCTCCATCCGAACTGCACGGAAATGATCTTTACCGAAACCATGCGGGAAAGAAAAGAGCTTCTGGAAGAAAAAAGCGATATGTTCATCATGGCCCCCGGCGGCATCGGGACTCTGGATGAATTCTTTGAAAATATTACCCTGCGTTCTCTGGGACGGCACGGCAAGAAGATCGCGATTCTGAACACAAACGGTTTCTTCGATGCGCTGCTGGCATTTTTGAAGAACGGCGTGGAAATGGGCTTTATCGGCGAAGAGGTACTGTCGATGTGTGCCGTGATCCGCGAGCCGGAGGAACTGAAAAACCTTCTCTGAGCGGAAGATACATAAAACCGAGGTATATTGAAAACCATGTCTGAAAATTACATTCGTCCGGCGGAAGAACGGGACCTTCCCGCCATTCTCGCCATTTACGCACCTTATGTCCTGCACACCACATACAGCTTTGAATATACCGTCCCCACCCTGCCCGTATTTACCGAACGGTACAGAGGCATTACGGAAAGTTATCCTTGGCTTGTGTGGGAGGAAGACGGCGCGGTGATCGGATATGCCTATGCCAGTCGGATGTTCGAGCGTACGGCATACCAGTGGAGTGCGGATATTTCCATTTACATCATGGACGGACACCACGGCAAGGGCATCGGCCGTCGGCTGTATGCGGAAGTGGAAGCGGTACTGGTGAAATGCGGGTACCAGAAGGTATACGCCATCATCACGGAAGAAAACAGGGACAGCTGTGCTTTCCACGAATGTGTGGGTTATAAAAAGGAAGGAATGCTCCACCACTGCGGATACAAATTCGGCAGATGGTTAGGTGTGAACTGGTACGGAAAGCAGCTTGTAGAGGGAGAACCGGAAGGGGATCCGATACCGTGGGACGGCAGACTGTTCGACGGATGCAAAAAAAGAAAATTGGAAATCTGACAAAAACGGAGCAGAAGGGAAGAACAGCCCGACTGCTCTTTTTCCATATTTTGTAATATTTTTGTGTATAAACCCGATAAATCACCGGCAGACAGTTGATTTTGCATCAGGTTTATGTTATAATGAATTGAAGCCGAACTGCAGTTGTTCTGCGGGATTCCGGGAAAATGCGGGGCGGTAAAAACTATTGTACCTATATGGAGGCAAAACATGAAAGTTACAGTTTGGAATGAATATTTGCATGAAAAGAGTGAAGAATCCATCAGACAGATTTATCCGGATGGTATTCACGGTTGTATCGCCAAGTTCCTGACCGAAGCAGGATATGATGTAAAGACCGCTACTCTGGATATGCCCGAAGCCGGTCTGACCGACGAAGTACTGAACGAAACCGACGTTCTGTTCTGGTGGGGTCATATCGGACACGAAAGCGTTCCGGATGAAGTTGTTGAAAAGGTATACAACAGAGTTATCCGCGACGGTATGGGTCTGATCGTACTGCACTCCGGTCACGCATCCAAGATTTTCCGCAAGCTGATGGGTACCTCCTCCGACCTGCTGAAGTGGCGTGAATCCAACGACAAGGAAATCCTGTGGGTAATCGACCAGAGTCATCCCATCGCACAGGGTATTGACGAAAAGTTCATTCTGGAACACGAAGAAACCTACGGCGAACACTTCCTGATTCCCCAGCCCGACGAACTGGTATTCGTATCCTGGTTCAGCGGCGGCGAAGTATTCCGCAGCGGCTGTACCTTCAAGAGAGGCAGAGGTAAGATCTTCTACTTCCGTCCCGGTCACGAATCCGTTCCCACATACCACGACAAGAACGTACAGAAGGTACTGATAAATGCTGTTGAATGGGCATACACTCCCGCTGCCAAGGCATACAACTATGGCTGGGCTGCTCCCACTGTAAAGAACGAGAACGACTAAGAGACTACCGATGCAAATCACTGTTTGGAACGAGAACGGACACGAGTGGTTTGAGGAAAACATCAGAGAGCTATATCCCGAAGGTATGCACGGCTGTATTGCGAACTTCCTCCGGAAAGCCGGCCATGAAGTGATCACCGCGACACTGGATATGCCGGAAATCGGCCTGCCTGACGAAGTGCTGGACAATACCGATGTACTGGTATGGTGGAGCCACGGCCTGATCGACGATGTACCCGACGAAAAAGTGGAGAAGATTTACAACAGAGTTGTCCGTGACGGCATGGGTCTGATCGTCCTGCACTCCGGTCATGCGTCCAAGATCTTCCGTAGTTGGCGGGTTCCCGTACCGATCAGTTGAAGTGGCGTGTGGCGTATCCGCCGGATGTGGACGACACTGAGATTGTATGGGTAGTGGACCAGAGCCATCCCATTGTACAGGGTATTGACGAAAAGTTCATTCTGGAAACGGAAGAAGTGTACGCCGAACCCACTCTGTTCCCCGTACCGGACGAGCTGGTATTCCTGTCCTGGTTCAGCGGCGGCGAAGTATTCCGCAGCGGCTGTACCTACAAGAGAGGCAGAGGTAAGATTTTCTACTTCCGCCCCGGACATGAATCCTGTCCTACTTTCTACGACAAGAACGTGCAGAGAGTTCTGATCAATGCCGTCGAATGGGCATATACACCCCGTGCAAAGTCCTGCCAATATGGATGGGTCGCTCCGACCAACGAATAAGCTAAAAAAACTGCTGCATTTCATACTACGATGCGGCAGTTTTTTATGTTATTTTACAGAAAAGAATACTTCGCCGTCCGGCATGACCACCGGATAGGCATGGAATACGGATTCGCTGAACCCGCTGCTGACAAAATCCCCTGGTGTACCTGAGAAAAGCTGTTTTCCCTGATTCAGCAGGACGATCCGGTCAGCCTTCATTGCCTGGGTCAGATCATGCATAACCGCAATCACGGTTTTCCCACTGTCCCTCAGGCGGCACAGCTTGTTGACAAACTGCGCATTGTGATCGGAGTCCATGTTTGCCGTGGGTTCGTCCAGCACCAGAATATCCCCGTCCTGCGCCAGAACCATCCCCAGATATGCCCGCCGCAGCTCACCGCCGGAGATTCTGTCCAGATAACAGTCCGCAATCTCCGTCAGTTCAGCCAGCGCAAGGGCATTTTGGATCCGTTGTTCATCCGCCGCTGTCAGTCTGCCTCCGATTCCCAGATAGGGACTGCGTCCGAATACGGCAAGATCCCGTACGGTGATGTGGGGTGTACGCAGCTGCTGCAGCATTACGGCAATCCGGGATGCCCGTTTCTGCGGGGACATGGCGGGGAGGGAAGTGCCGTCCAGGGAGATCTCTCCCGTGTAGGGAATCAGGGAAGCAATACAGGACACCAGCGTGGATTTGCCGCATCCGTTCCGGCCGATGACGGCGGTAAAGCTGTTATTCTGCGCGGTAAAGGCAATATCGGACAGCACAATATGCCGTCCCCTGCGTACTTCATGGAGTGCAACGGATAAAGACATAAGGACCTCCTGTCATACAGAATCCCGACGGCGGAACAGCAGCCACAGAAAGAAGGGCGCACCGATGAACGCCATCATAATACCAACCGGTATTTCCGTCGGTGCCAGAATCACACGTCCTGCCAGATCCGCCCCGATGGTCACACATCCGCCGAGCAGGGCAGAGCAGAAAAGCAGCGCACGACCGCGGCATCCCGTCAGCTTCCGGGCAATATGGGGTACAACCAGTCCCACAAACCCAAGCAGTCCGGCAAAGCTGACTACAGCACCGGCGGAAGCGGAAGCACAGAGGATACAGATCAGCCTGACACAGCGTACTCTGATACCGAGCACCGCCGCTCCGTCATCACCGAGGCAAAGGGTATCCATCTGCCGTCCGTACAGCATGGCGACGCCGGCGGAAATCAGAATGAACAGTGCGGGAATCCCCAGCCGGTTCAGCCGCATATCCCCGAACCCGCCGATGGAAAAGGCATTGTAGGCGGTCAGAATATCCTCATCCAGCAGCGTAAGCAGGGAAATACAGGCGTTGCATAAAGTCGTCTGCGCAATCCCGGCCAGAATGACACCGGAACGCAAACGGCTTTTTCCGGCTGTGCATACGATCAGCACCGTGATGACAAATGCCCCCGCAAAAGCCGCCGCCGGCAGAAAAGCCTGTGCCATGGGGAAAAACGTCAGCATCAGAGCAGAGGCAAGTCCCGCTCCCGCATTGACACCGATGATATTCGGCCCGGCCAGCGCATTGTCGGTCACACTCTGCAGAAGTACTCCGGAAACCGACAGACCGATGCCTGCAAGAAGTCCCGCCAAAGCTCTGGGCAGACGGACGGCAAACAGGATCAGCCGCTCGGTATCATACCCTTCCTGCCCGGTCAGCGCACCGAAAAAAGCCCCGGCAGACATGGAAGTACTGCCGAAGCGGATGGCGCATAGGAACAGGCAGAGCAGAGCAAGACTCAGACAGCCTGAGAGCAGGAAAGTACGTTTTTTCATGGATACATCAGTTTTCATACAGTAAATCGGCAAGCAGTTCATAAGCTTCGAACCAGCCTGCGTTCGGTTTGTATTGGAATAAATCTTTTGGGAGATAATGACAGCGTCCGTTCTGTACCGCATCCAGAGACTGCCAGATCTCCTCGGCAAACAGGCTGTCCATATAAGCCCGTGCCGCATCCGGATCACCCATGGTGGTGATAAAAATCCTGTCCGGATTCTGTACCAGCACTTCTTCGATGCTCAGTCCGTCGATCAGCACAGGTGCGGCATCAGCAATGTTGACAGCACCCAGCTCCGCAAGCATGGCTGCGGCAAAATGCTCGGAGGCGGTTTTTGCCTTGGTGGATCTGGCCGAGGAACCGGCGCGGATGAAGAGGATCTTTTGCGGTGAAGCTCCCTCCGGCGGACATTCGGCAAGCAAAGCCTCAATTTTCTCCTGTACATCCGTACCGTAACGGACATACGCATCCGTGTTTCCCGTGATTTCCGTGAAAATCCGCAGAACCCGGAGATAATCCCCGAAGGATTCCACCCGGAACTGGGCTGTGGGAATCCCTGAAGCATTGAGCAGGAATGCGGCTTCGGTCTGCCCGGCAATATCGGCAGAACAGATCACAAAATCCGGCTTGGCGGCAAGGATCCGCTCCGTGTCCACCGTTTTTCCGGCACCGCCGTCTGCCAGTATCACGTCCGCCGGTGCGAGTCCCCGTTCCACGGTTTCTCCCACCGTGATGTCGATGCTTCCGCCGGCAAGCGTCCAGATGTCCGCAAAGGAAGAGAAGAGCACGGCGGTCTTTTCGGGTTTTGCAGCGAAGGAAAAGGTGTTGCCTGCATCGTCGGTGAAGGTAATGTTTCCCCCGGCATCCGTCAGCTCCATCCCGCATCCCGTACACAGAAACAGGAGCAGAAGCACAGAGCAAAGTACGCTCAGTTTATTTTTCATCATGGAGAATCGCATCCTTGCGGGCGAGAATGTCATCGGCCAGAAGTTCCTTTTCCACTTCCGCAAAACCGATGCGGCTGATGGTGTCCGCAAAACGCTCGCCGGGCAATCCTTTTTCCCGGAAGAACAAAATGGTCTTTTCCACCGTGTTCAGCAGATCTTCCGTGTCGGTGAACAGCTTGGACAGCGCCTGTCCTCTGGCTGCCTTCTTGCCCCAACGACCGCCGATGCAGAGTCTGTAACCGGTCACGCCGTCTTCAATTGCCTTGAAGGGACATTTGCCGATGCATCTGCCGCAGTTGTTGCACAGCGCGGGATCCATGACGATTTTTCCGTCCTTCACCTCTGCCGCCTTCATGGGACAGGTCTTTTCGATCTGACAGTTCGCACATCCGCGGCACTTGTCCCCGTCAACCACCGGCTGTCTCTGGCCGATGATGCCCACATCATTCAGATCCGGCTTCACGCAGTTGTTGGGACATCCGCCTACGCCGATCTTGAACTTGTGGGGCAGCTTGACCTCGTGATAGCCCTTGTAGAAACGGTTGTGGATTTCTTCGGATACGTGATAGGTGTCGATCAGGCCGAACACGCAGGTCGTGCCCTTGCAGGAAACAACGGGACGTACCTTCGGACCCGTGCCGCCCACTTCCAGACCGTATCTGCCGAGAAATTCCCGCAGCGGTTCGATGTTCACATAAGGAATCCGCTGGATTTCCACAGTCTGCCGGGTGGTCATGGCAATTTCGCCGCTGCCGAACCGTACGGCTGCTTCCGCGATCACGGCACTTTCGGCGGCTGTAATCTTACCGTTGCGGGTGAGAACCCGGGCGTTGAAGCAGTCCGGTGTGGTCTTGTCCCGCAGGAAGCCCAGACCTTTGACCCGGGCGATTTCTTCCGCTGTGGGAATATGGGTTTCCTCCTGGGCGGAAGGGCAGCCGGGCAGAATCAACATATCATAATCCAGTTTTTCCCCCGTGGTCAGGGTAACGGTTTTGTTCTGCTCATCAATCACGGAAACATCCGCGGTATCTATCTGAATATATTCGGCATCTCTGAGATGCAGAGAGGCAAGAGCACTATTACGGCCGATTGTCAGAATTTTCATGGAAGTCAGATCTCCTTTGCAGTTGATTTATGTAGGAAAAAGTCTGTATATTCCTATTATATCACGACCTGCCGGAGATGTCAAACGCTTTGTTTGGAACAGGGTAAATTTCACAAAATCCGACGGGATATTTTTTGAAAAATCAATAACAATACCTATTGCGCAGAAAGGGAATGTATGGTACGATTAAAGTAAGAATACCGACCGTGAAAAGGTGCGGAATAACAGAAACGGAGAGAAAACCATGGATTTTTCCACCCACAAGCCGGTGCAGATCATTACCGGTGATCATTGTATACAGAATAACGCATCCCTCCTGAACCTCGGCAAAAAGGCGCTCATCGTCAGCGGCAGAAAGGGCGCGGATGCCTGCGGTGCCATCGCTGATATTACCGCCGCACTGGATAAATGCGGTATCCCCTACGCACGCTTTGCCGAAATCACCGAAAACCCGCCCGCACCCGTTTGCCATAAAGGCGGTGCATTCTGCCGCAGTGAAGGCTGTGATTTCATCATCGCTGTAGGCGGCGGCTCTCCTCTGGATGCAGGCAAAGCCATTGCCGCATACGCAAACAATCCCGATATGGATATTATGGATATCTACGACGCCGCCAAAATGACCAATCCCTGCCTTCCCATCGTTGCCGTACCCACCACAGCAGGTACCGGCAGTGAAGCGGCTCCCTATGCCGTTCTGACCATCGATGGCGGCTTACGCAAAAAAACCTTCAAGCACGCTACCTCCTATCCGAAGTACAGCTTCGTGGATCCCCGGTATACCTATACCCTGTCGAAGGATTACTCCGTAAGCACAGCCCTGGATGCCCTTGCCCACGCCATCGAGTCCTATCTGTCCCCCAAAGCCAATCCCGTCAGCAAAGAAGCAGCCGCCTATGCCGCAGCGGAAGTATGGGCAGTCATCTTCGAAAATGCGGATAACGAAGGCGAAAAAGACGAAGGCGGATTCACCTGTAAGCAGAGAGAACGGCTCATGTACGCCGCCTGCGCTGCCGGAATCGCCATCAGCCACACCGGTACCGGCTTCCCCCATCCTCTCGGCTATAGCCTGACCCTGACCTACGGTATTCCCCACGGTAAAGCCTGCGCTCTGTTTGAAGGCGCATATATCGCCTACAACAGCCGCAGCACCGAAGGTAAAACGCTGATTGCAGAACTGGCCGCCCAAATGGGTGCCGATCCGGACGACATGATCGTCCGCATTCCCGCAAAAGCCGAATGTCCGATCAAGCTGACCGCCGAAGAAGCGGAAGAACTAATCGACCGCGTAGCCGGAGCAGGCAACTACGCCAACAGCCCCTACGTAATCAACCGTAGCGAAATGAGCGAAATCTATAAAACATTATTCGTAAAATAATAAAACCGGGCTGTCCTACCGGGGAAAATTCCCAAAATACAACAGCCCGCTTTCCTTTTTGCAGCTTTTTGAAAAGAAGAGGGGGTCAAAGGGGGAGAGGAAAAACTTTTTCGCAAAAAGTTTTTCCTCTCCCCCTTGAAATTATCCTAAAACTTATCTGGTTCTCTTAAACTGAGGGCCGTATGCTGCGCAGGCACGGTAGTCGGCGCCTTCTTTGTCCATACCGAATGCATTCCAAGCGGCGGGACGGAAGATCTTTTCGACGGGTACGTTATGCATAGCTACGGGGATACGGAGCATGGAGCACAGGGTGATCAGGTCGGCACCGATGTGGCCATAGCTGATCGCGCCGTGGTTTGCGCCCCAGTTGTTCATAACTTCGTAAGCGGTCTTGAAGGGGCTGCCTTCCTTACCGTCACAGCGGGGAGCGAACCAGGTGCAGGGCCAGGTATAGTCGGTTCTCTTCCACAGAACATCGGTAACTTCGTCGGGCAGGCAAACGGTCCAGCCTTCTGCGATCTGCAGCATGGGGCCGAGGCCTTCTACCAGGTTCAGACGGATCATGGTGCAGGGCATTTCTGCCTTGGTTACGAAGCGGGAGGAATATCCGCCGCCGCGGAAGTAACCCAGGTCAGCGAAGTTCCAGGTGGTATTTTCCATGATGGCCTTCTGGTCTGCTTCGGTAACATTGAACCATTCCTTCATTACGGGAACACCGTTTTCATCCACAGCGGCGCCGTTTGCATCGATGCAGCACGCACCGGAGTTGATCAGGTGAATGAAACCGCCGTTTTCCTTGGCAACGCCTTCTACATCGTAGCCGGAAGCTCTCTTAACGGCTTCGGGGCTCCAGTAGGTACGAACGTCGGCGAACATCTGGGGACGGTTGGTCAGAAGCTTCATGAACATCATGCCCAGACCGTTGAGCACGTCGTTTTCGGTAGCGAGGATGTAGGGTTCTCTTGCGCCTTCCCAGTCGAAGGAGGAGTTCAGCATAGCTTCGGGGAAGTCACAGTTGGGATAGAAGTCCGTCCACTGACGCTGACCCTGGAAGCCGGCAGCCAGAGCATTGTGGCCAACCATTTCTTCTTCACAGCCTTCGGGGAGGTTCTTGTTGCCGTTCATCAGGTCCTTGATGATAACCATCATCTTAACCACAAATTCCCACTGAGCGTCCTTTTCTTCGCGGGTCTTCTGCATATCTTCGGGGTTCTTGTCGAAGCCTTCGATGCAGTTTGCCTTGGTCCATGCCAGAGCCTTCTGGAATTCGGCTTCGTCATAGATACCTTCGCTCATGCGGCGGATGATTTCCACTTCGTCAACGGATTCAACGCGCATGCCCAGGTATTCTTCAATGAAACGGGAGTCGATGATGGAGCCGCCGATACCCATGCAGATGGAACCGATCTGCAGGTAGGATTTGCCGCGCATGGTAGCAACAGCAACAGCCGCACGTGCAAAGCGGAGGATCTTTTCCTGTACGTCAGCGGGCATATCGGTTACTTCGTCCAGGTTCTGAACGTCGTGACCGTAGATGCCGAATGCGGGCAGACCCTTCTGCGCGTGGGTTGCCAGAACGGATGCCAGATAAACCGCACCGGGTCTTTCGGTACCGTTGAAGCCCCATACAGCCTTGATGGTGTTGGGATCCTGGTCCATGGTTTCGGAGCCATAGCACCAGCAGGGAGTAACGGTCAGAGTGATGTCAACACCGGCCTTCTTGAACTTATCGGCGCAGGCAGCAGCTTCACCTACACGGCCGATGGTGGTGTCGGCGATGATAACCTTAACGGGTTCGCCGTTGGAGTACTTTACATTGTCGGTGATCAGCTTAGCGGCAGCCTTTGCCATATTCATGGTCTGATCTTCCAGAGATTCGCGAACCTTCAGAGGACCGCGGCGTCCGTCAATTGTGGGACGGATACCGATAACGGGGTAATCACCAACCAGTCTGTTTTTTGCCATAACTGTATATCCTTTCTTTTCGTAAAAAAATACAAATTATCCGGTGCCGTATGCCGGGAATGCAATTCCTGCACATACCGCAAACCTATTCGTTCATAGTATAACATGAATAACCGGAAATTGCAATGGAGATTCTGCTGTAAAAAAGAAAATTTTTTGTTTCCAAAGAGTTTTTTTGTGGTATCTGCCGGAAAAATGACACTTTTCGTCAGATCAGCAGGGGAGAACTGAACAGAATTTCCCGCAGAGAAGCATAGCTGTGGAAAAATCCGTTCTCGCTTCTGTCCTCGCCCAGCGCAAAGGAAAATCCCGGCTTGCCGAAGGTGTCTGCGTACCATTCCGACAGGGATCCGGGCATATCCTCGATCGTAAACGGACAGGAGGCCATCCGGGATAACAGCCTGCCTACCGTTTTACCGCGCGGTACCTGTTTCTGTACCGTCGTCAGCATGGGGGAAGGACAATGCATGGGATCGCTGTCCAGCGTCAGACATAAGGATGGCGTACAAACCTGCAGATATTGCTTCAGGGCGGATACTTCCGGTGTCTCAGAGGAATTCTCTTCCGTAAAGGCATCCCGCAGTACCGCACCGCATCCGTTGGCACACCACGCGTTGTAATCCCCGTCGGGACAAAGCCGTGCCATCCGCCCGCCGGCCAGTCGTATCCCCGGCCCCCTGCGGCAGATCACCGCACCGTCTGGATTGAGTCGAGGGATCACATAAACCGCACGGTTGGCGTACAGATAGGGAAGACTGATGCTGTAGAGCCGCCGCCCGTCCTTCAGAAAACGGCAGTAATCGCTGATAAAACGCATCAGAATGGAGGTGCTCAGCCAGTCGCTGCCGTCGATGCCGCCCACGTAGACAACACCGCGGCTGTTTCCGGGACTGCCCAGTACCACAGCGGGGATGGTTTCTCCCTGAATGCTTGTACCGATGGTGTGTACCGTGAAGGTGCGGGGATAGGTTTCCCATAAGGTCTGCAGAATCTCCGTCATCTGCATCTGTTCCAGCGGCCTGCTGTATAACGGTTCCTTTGTCTGTGTTCTGGTATCGGCCATATTTTGTCTCTCTTTCTCCGGAATTGCCCACAGGGGCTTCGTCAGAACATATATATGAATGAAAAAAGCATATATTCCGCTAATGTTTACAATTCCATCAACAAAACATCACGTGAAAATGGTATGATATAAAGGAAATGAGAATCGAGAAAGTGAGTGTATCATGAATACCACAGAGACAAAATCATTCCGCAGCTTCGGATGGATGGTTGTGATCCTGCTGCTCGGTATAACTGCCGTCTGCCGGGTGCTGAACTGCTTCTACAGCATTACGGCTACGGATATTCTGTATGACGCCTGGGTGAGTACCGCCATCGGTTATGTACTGGATTTCCTTTCCGGCCTGCGGTATGTGATGAGCTTCGGCGCCGTGCTGTATGCCCAGTGGAAATGGGGCCTGTCTGCCGGCAACGGTATGTTCGTTATTGGGGCGTTGTGTTCCTTTGCGGATATGGGCAGCCGTTTTGCAATCGACTTTTTTTCCGCCAGTATCCGCGGACTGGAAATGGTGGCGCTGCTCTGGCTTCTGCTGCAGTTTGCCTACGAACTGGTCACGCTGGCGCTGTGCTGGATCACGGGCAGAATCTTTATCCAGAAAAGAAAAATGTCCGACAGCGTGCGGAAGCAGAGAAAATACAGTATGGAGAACGCATTCCGCCTGTCCCTGCTGTACGTGCTGATCCTGCGTCTGGGACTGTGGCTGTACGATGTGATCGACTTCCTGCGTACCTATGATCAGGTACAGAACTACGAATACGCATCCATGGCGGGCCAGCTTGCGCTTGTTTTTGTCCTGTACGGCGGTGCGGCCTATCTGTTTGCGGAGCTGACCCAGTGGCTCTTTGGCAAAACCCACGGCAGGATTCCGGAATAATACCGTTTTTGCCAATGTATTTTGCCGATATGGCGAGGGATAAACGAAAAACACTTGCAATCACACGGAAGATGTGATATAATATTATAAATAGCTGTCGTCATCTGCGGCAGCTGTAAAATTGTGGAGGGTAAACATGAAACTTGGAAATAAACTCAAGGCAGGCTTTGCCGCACTGGCGATGGTGCTGCCCATACTGCTGTCCGGATGCAATTCCGAAAAAAGTGATGCATACGCCAGATTCGACTACGATCTGACTGAATATATCACACTCGGCGAATATAAGGGCATTCCGATCACAGCCAGCAACATTGAAGTAACACAGGAAGATATCGATATGCAGGTGCAGGCGCTCCTGGCACAGAAGGGTGAATCCAAAAACATCCCCGAGGATCAGGCACTTGTAGCCGGTGACAACATCATCTGCCGCTGCATCGTAACCCTGGACGGTGAAGCAATTCCCGAACTGTACGAAGAATCCAGCACATTCATTCTGGGTATCGGCCACTACGGTGAAGAGATCGACAATGCGCTGATCGGCACCAAGCAGGGCGATAAAGTTACCGCAAAGCGTACGCTGGGCGATATGTACGGTGAATACGCAGGCAAGACTGTGGATTACGAACTGTACGTACTCGGCGGCTACAACATGGCTCTGCCGGCTTATACCGATGCATTTGTAAAGGCATTCTACGGTTATGAAACCATCGAAAAGTTTGAAGCGGAACTGCGCAACCGCATGCTGGCCTTCAGACGTGAAAACCAGATGGGTTATCTGGTAACTCAGTGCTGGGAATCCGTTATGAACAACGTAACCGTACTCCAGTATCCCGAAGCGGAACTGAAGGAAAACGTGGAATACTACGTAGCGGATGCACAGGCTACCGCAGAGTCCATCGGTATGACTTACGAATTGTACCTGGACAATGTTTACGGCATGACTCCCGAAGAGTTCGAAGTTGCTATCGAAGATCAGGCCAAGGCGGATCTGAAGAGCGATATGGTCGTTTACGCCATCGCAAGAGCGGAAAACCTGACCATCAGCGATGAAAGATATACCCAGTATCTGGGCAGATTCATTGATGAATATGATGATTTCATGTATCCCTACGAAGTGGAAAACACCTTCGGTAAGGAAATTCTGAGATCCGAAGTGCTCAAGGAAGTCGTTAAGGAATACGTTGTGGAAGTAGCAAACATCACCTACTCCGCCGAAACCGAAGCATAAATCAGAAGCATAACAAAAACCCGACAAGCTTTTTGGCCTGCCGGGTTTCTTTTTGTTTGTGTTTCGGTGATTACAGAGCGAACGCTTCCTTGATCGCGGGAGCCAGATCGCACTTTTCCCACAGCACACCCAGATCTTCACGACCCATGTGACCGTATGCGGCCAGATCGCCGTAAATGGGTTTGCGCAGATCCAGTCTGTCAATGATGGCAGCGGGACGCAGATCCACGTTTTCCATAAGGAAGTCCGCAATGGCCAAATCATCGGCCTTGCCGGTACCGAAGGTGTCCACCATCAGAGAAACGGGACGTGCTACACCGATGGCATAAGCCAGCTGCACTTCACAACGGGAAGCAATACCGGAGGCAACTACATTCTTGGCCAGATAACGTGCCATGTAGGATGCACTGCGGTCTACCTTTGTGGGGTCCTTGCCGGAGAAAGCACCGCCGCCGTGACGGGAGTATCCGCCGTATGTATCCACGATGATCTTACGGCCGGTCAGACCGCTGTCACCCATGGGGCCGCCGATGACAAAACGTCCGGTGGGATTTACGTAAATTTTGGTATCGGCATCGATCATGCCTTCGGGAACGATGGGTTCAATCACTTCACGGATGATGTCGGCACGGATCTGCTCCAGCGTAACATCGGGATCGTGCTGGGAGGATACAACAATGGCGTCCAGACGAACGGGCTTGTTGTTTTCATCGTATTCTACAGTAACCTGAGTCTTGCCGTCTGCACGGAGATAGGTAAGGGTACCGTTCTTGCGTACATCGGTCAGCTGTTTGGCCATACGATGGGCCAGAGAAATGGGCAGGGGCATCAGCTCCGGGGTATCGTCGCAGGCAAAACCGAACATCAGACCCTGGTCACCGGCACCGGTATCGAAAGCATCGGTGATTTCACCGGCCTTGGCTTCACTGGACTTGTCCACACCCATAGCGATATCGGGGGACTGTTCGTGAATGGAGTTGATTACGGCACAGGTGTTGCCGTCGAAGCCGTACTTGGCACGGTCATAGCCTATGTTCACAACGGTTTCGCGGACGATGGACTGGAAGTCCACGATGGCGGAAGTGGTGATTTCGCCCATGATGGAAACCAGACCGGTGGTGCAGGTGGTTTCACAGGCAACGCGGGACATGGGATCCTGGCGCAGGATTTCGTCCAGAATACGGTCGGAAATCTGGTCACAGATTTTGTCGGGATGTCCTTCGGTTACGGATTCGCTGGTGAATAAACGTTTCATATAAATAATTCCTTTCGGTTGGCGAGAGCATAAAAAATGTTCCCATCCGGACAGAATGGGAACATGAAAAATGTACTCATCTGTCGGGATTTAGCACCTTGTCACGAGGATAGGTTGCCGGGCGTCATCGAGCCAGTCTCTCAGCCACTCTTGATAAGCAGTAGATATTTTCAACAGTAATATTATATCATAACAAAATCCCATATGCAAGAGCATATTTACGGATTTATATACAATTTTTTCCGCGAAAAATGACGGAAAGCCGTTGATTTTGCGACCGGTTGTCAGATATGCAGAATCCGGGACAGCCGCTTGTACAGAAGGAAGTTCACCACGGAACAAACAAGGCCTTTAAGGATGTTGAAAGGCGCTGTGGCGAAGATAATGAGGGTGGGAAGGTTCTTGACCATCGGATTGACTGCGGCGGCCATACCCACGATTTTTTCGACTGTGAAGCCCATGAAATGTATATACGCCGGGATCATTACAAAATAGTTCAGAATACAGCTTACCACGGCCAGGGACAGCACGCCGATCACGAGGGACACAGCGGCACCACCGATGGATTTGTGATATTTATAATAAAGCGACGCCGGAACAACGAGGGAACAGCCCATCAGGAAATTGGCGATTTCACCGACACCGGCCGTAATGGTCCCGTTCAGAATCAGATTCAGCAGATTCTTGATCAGTTCCATCAGCACAGCGGCACCGGGACCCAGTGCGAATCCGCCCATCAGGATCACAGCATCGGAAAGGTCGATTTCATAAAAAGCAGGTGCAAACCAGACGGGAATCTGGAACAGCATCAGTACCGCGGCAAAGGCGGCGAGAATAGCGATTTTGGTTATGTATTTCAGTGCGGTATGTTTGGATGTAGTCATAAGCTCACTCCTGTAAATGTATGAAATTTAAGGAGAAGAGGGTGCTGCAGAAAAAGAAAACAGCCCTGCCATTTACGGCTCTGGGCTGACAAGATCTGCCTGAAACAGGGTAATACAGCAGCTTTCTTCTCTCATCCGGACTCTGACCGTCGGCACAGGAATCACACCTGTTCGGCACATAAAGTGTTCGCGGGCTGTAACCGCCGGTAAGGAATTTCACCTGTCCCCAAAGAAATAAATGCGAATGGATTCGGAAATATACAAAGAATAGAAAAACACCCCCGGATATTTCACCGGAGGTGTTTCTATTTACGTCATTGTAACTGAGCTTGTCCGATGTCAAGCATCAGCAGTAAACGTTAAGTTCGCTAAACTTACGCGTTGATTTCAGAAACAACGCCGGAACCTACGGTACGGCCACCTTCACGGATAGCGAAACGCAGACCCTTTTCAATAGCGATGGGGGTGATCAGTTCAACGTTCATGTCAACGTTGTCGCCGGGACGGCACATTTCAACGTCAGCAGGCAGCTGGATAGTACCGGTAACGTCGGTAGTTCTGAAGTAGAACTGAGGTCTGTAACCGGAGAAGAAGGGCTTCTGACGGCCACCTTCTTTTTCAGTCAGAACGTAAACCTGACCAACGAACTTGGTGTGGGGGTTGATGGAGCCGGGCTTGCAGAGAACCTGACCTCTTTCGATAGCCTTCTTGTCGATACCACGGAGCAGCAGACCAACGTTGTCACCAGCTTCAGCGGAATCAAGCAGCTTACGGAACATTTCAACACCGGTGATAACGGTGGTCTTCTTTTCATCGGTCAGACCAACGATTTCAACGGTATCACCCATCTTAACAGTACCACGTTCTACTCTACCGGTAGCAACGGTACCACGACCGGTGATGGAGAATACGTCTTCTACAGGCATCAGGAAGTCCAGATCAGACTTTCTTTCGGGAGTAGGAATGTATTCGTCAACAGCGTTCATCAGTTCCAGGATGGAAGCGTATTCGGGAGCGGAAGCGTCGGTGCTGGTGGATTCCAGAGCGTCACGAGAGGAGCCCTTAACGATCGGAATATCGTCGCCGGGGAAGTCGTATTCGGACAGCAGTTCACGGATTTCCATTTCAACCAGTTCGAGCAGTTCTTCGTCGTCAACCAGGTCGGTCTTGTTCATGTAAACAACGATTGCGGGAACGCCTACCTGACGAGCCAGCAGGATGTGTTCACGGGTCTGCTGCATAGGACCGTCGGAAGCAGCAACAACCAGGATAGCACCGTCCATCTGAGCAGCACCGGTGATCATGTTCTTAACATAGTCGGCGTGGCCGGGGCAGTCTACGTGAGCGTAGTGACGAGCTTCAGTTTCGTATTCAACGTGACGGGTGTTGATTGTGATACCACGAGCTCTTTCTTCGGGAGCGTTGTCGATCTGGTCATAAGCCATGAATTCAACGTTACCGTTAGTCAGACCAAGAACCTTGGTGATAGCAGCGGTAGTAGTGGTCTTGCCGTGGTCAACGTGACCGATGGTACCAATGTTAACGTGCGGTTTGGTACGCTCAAATTTTTCCTTTGCCATTTGGATTGTCCTCCTGAATTTAAATATAAATTTTATGGTTTAAATTTATTGGGTTTTGATTATAACGAACGAATGGTTCGTGTGTACCTTACTTAGCAACGGTACGTGCCTTCACGATGGTTTCGTGTACGCTCTTGGGAACCTGTGCAAAGTGATCGGGTTCCATAGAGTAGGTACCACGACCCTGAGAACGGGAACGAAGAACGGTAGCGTAACCGAACATTTCGGAAAGCGGGATGAAAGCGTTGATCTGGTATGCACCAAATACGCTGTCCATGGACTGAATCTGGCCGCGGCGCTGGTTGATATCACCGATAACGTCGCCCATGTATTCTTCGGGAATTACTACGACAACCTTCATGATCGGCTCGGTCAGCACGGGTGCAGCCTTTGCCATAGCTTCCTTGAACGCCATAGAACCGGCGATCTTGAATGCCATTTCAGAAGAGTCAACTTCGTGGTAAGAACCGTCGTACAGGTTTACCTTAACGTCCACAACGTTGTAACCGGCAACAACACCATTCTGCATAGCGCTCTTGATACCGGCTTCAACAGCAGGAATATATTCCTTCGGGATAGCACCACCAACAACGGTGTTTTCGAATACGAAGCCTGCACCGGGTTCGTTGGGTTCAATGTTGATCTTAACGTGACCATACTGACCCTTACCACCGGACTGACGTGCATACTTCATATCAACATCAGCGGGCTTGGTGATGGTTTCCTTATAAGCAACCTGAGGACGACCAACGTTGGCTTCTACCTTGAATTCACGCAGCAGACGGTCAACGATGATTTCCAGGTGCAATTCACCCATACCGGCAATGATGGTCTGACCGGTATCTTCATCCGTATAGGTACGGAATGTCGGGTCTTCTTCAGCCAGCTTGGACAGGGCGATGCCCATCTTTTCTTCACCGGCCTTGGTCTTGGGCTCGATTGCAACGCGGATAACAGGTTCCGGGAATTCCATGGATTCCAGGATGATGGGAGCCTTTTCGTCGCAGAAGGTGTCACCGGTGGTGGTGTTCTTTACAGAAACAACAGCCGCGATGTCACCGGCATAGCACACATCCAGGTCCTTACGGTCATTGGCGTGCATCTGCAGGATACGACCAAAACGTTCTCTGGCCTTCTTAGCCGGGTTGTAAGCGGTCATACCGGTCTGAATAGAACCGGAGTATACACGGAAGAAGCAGAGCTTACCAACGTAGGGGTCGGTCATGATCTTGAACGCAAGAGCTGCAAACGGTTCTTCATCGGATGCAGGACGTTCTTCTTCTTCTTCGGTGATGGGGTTGATACCCTTGATTGCGGGAATATCCAGAGGAGAAGGCATGAAATCAACAACTGCGTCGAGCAGCTTCTGAACACCCTTGTTCTTGTAGGAAGTACCGCAGATTACGGGTACGAATTTGTTAGCGATGGTTGCACGGCGGATAGCAGCCTTGATGTCGTCGATGGTGAATTCTTCACCTTCGATGTACATTTCGAAGAATTCTTCGTCAGCTTCTGCCAGAGATTCCAGCATAGCTGCATGATATTCTTCCGCCTTGCCGCGCATTTCTTCGGGAATCTCTTCAACACGCATATCCTTGCCGAGGTCATCATAATAGACGTCGGCTTCCATGTTGATCAGATCGATGATACCCCGGAATTTTTCTTCAGCCCCGATAGGAAGCTGAATCGGAACAGCATTGGCCTTCAGACGTTCCTTCATCATGTCAACTACATGATAGAAGTCTGCGCCCATGATGTCCATCTTGTTGACGTATGCCATTCTCGGAACACCGTACTTGGTGGCCTGTCTCCAAACGGTTTCGGACTGGGGTTCTACACCACCCTTGGCGCAGAATACAGTAACGGAGCCGTCGAGAACACGCAGAGAACGTTCAACTTCTACAGTAAAGTCAACGTGACCGGGAGTGTCGATGATGTTGATACGTGTATCATTCCAGAAGCATGTGGTAGCAGCGGAGGTAATGGTGATACCTCTTTCCTGCTCCTGTTCCATCCAGTCCATAGTAGCGGAACCTTCGTGGGTTTCACCGATCTTATGGGTCTTACCGGTATAGAACAGAATACGCTCAGTGGTAGTGGTCTTACCGGCATCGATGTGTGCCATGATACCGATATTCCGGGTACGCTCAAGCGAATAATCCCTTGCCATAGTGTATTCAAATCTCCTTTATTTTAGGGGCATGGACATTACTGCGCAGAGCAGCAATGCAAAGTCGGTTTTAAATGAAACAGTAAAAACTTCACTATGATATTTCGGGTGGCAGTCCGATTAATATCTGAAGTGTGCGAATGCCTTGTTGGCTTCTGCCATTCTATGGGTTTCTTCCTTCTTCTTGAACGCACCGCCGGCGCTGTTCTTAGCGTCGATGATTTCGTTAGCAAGGCGTTCTGCCATGGTCTTTTCGCTTCTGGTACGAGAGAAAGCAACCATCCAACGCAGACCGAGAGTCTGACGTCTTTCAGGTCTAACTTCCATAGGAACCTGGTAGTTGGAACCACCTACGCGGCGAGCCTTTACTTCCAGAACGGGCATAACATTTTCAAGTGCTTCGTTGAAAGCTTCCAGGGGATTCTGACCGCTCTTGGCTTCAACGATTGCGAATGCATCGTAAACGATCTTCTGAGCAACACCCTTCTTACCGTCGTACATGATGTTATTCACAAGCTTGGTAACCAGCTTGGAATTGTACAGCGGATCGGGCAATACATCTCTCTTAGAGATCTGACCTCTTCTAGACACTGTTCTTCCCTCCTTCATTAAAATTATGATATCACAGGTACTCGAAAGAAATCTTCCGTAAGTGCGACCGGGCCAGTGTAACATTTATT
>SVTO01000028.1 GCA_015063745.1 Oscillospiraceae bacterium
GGGCAATAGACTTGTCTTTCCTATTGTACCACCTTAGGAGTTTTTTTGGTATAACCTTTTGTTGCCCACCCGCATAGCGGGTGGTTGTCTGTTTCGCACTTCGTGCTCAACTGCCTAAAGGCATTAAGGTAAAAATCTCCCCGAACTTCGTCCGAGGAGATTTTTGGCTGGGGTAGCAGGATTCGAACCTACGAATGCAGCAGTCAAAGTGCTGTGTCTTACCGCTTGACGATACCCCAATGGTTCTATTAGTATATCATAATTCCTACGGTTTGTCAATAGATTTTCACTCCCGCAAATCAAAAAGAGCAGCTTCGGGATGGAAACTACTCTTCTTTTGATTCTGTTTATGCCCGGATCTTCAGCTCGGTCGCTTCGGTGGTGATCTTCAGACCGGGGATCGTTACCAGTCCGTCTGCATCTGCCTTTACGGTGCCGGATGCTTCGCCGTAGGTCCAGTTCACTTCTGTACCGGGAGTGAAGCGGCAGGTCTGCAGGCGGCGGAGGGTTACGTCGGCGTGGGATTCTGTCGGGAAGGTTACGCGGGATGTCCATTCGTCCGCGGTCAGCAGGCGCAGGGCTACAGCGGCGGAATTTTCCGTTTCCTCTACCTTGCCCCAGCGGAAGTAGGCGTTGACCTGGCCGGGTGTCTTATGGACGATGGTGCCGTCCTCTGCCCAGGGCAGTTCGTCGTCGGTATCTGCGTTGGTGAATACAGGGTATGCTTCGTTCAGCTTAACGGACAGCACATCGAGGGAATGTACCAGATCGTTTACCTTATTGATTCGGTCGTCACAGTTATCGTGGCCGAATTCGCCCCAGTAGCCGTGGATGGCGTACTTTTTTTCCTTCATGCCTTTATACAGCACCTGATGCTCGCTGGACCAGATGTCGTTCTGGGCGGAATAATCCACAACGATCGGCGGATCGGGAATCTTGAATCCTTCCGGTGCTTCGGTATCCAGAGCGCATCTGTCGGCTGCATGACGGACACCGGCGGGGACGTTTACCTTGATGGCTGCAAAGAGATCTCCTCTGCACAGGGCGATACCCAATGCGCCGCTGCCGCCCATGGAGTTACCCACGGCGTAAACGCGGTTTTTGTCGATGGGATAGTTTTCCATCACCCATTCGATGGTGGCAATGATACGCTTTTCCACAGGCTGGGGTTCGGTACCCGCACGCTTTTCATCTGCGATAACGAGAGGGGTATTCTTGGCTGTATTACCGCCCCACCACCAGTCACATTCGTGCTGACGGCAGTCTACGTACAGGGCGTACATATCCTTGGGGGCGTGGTAAATATCGTGGTTGCCGTATTCCCATGTGCAGGCGATGGCAGAATATACGTCGTGGCCGGCAGAATGGAATACTACGTACAGGGGATAGGTATCCGCTTTACATTCTTCGGAGGGATGGAGGACACCGAAAGTATCGGTCTGCGCTTCCGCATAACCCCATTCCGGGATGGAGGGTGCGTGGAACAGCTCCAGTTTTCTTTCTGTCAGAATCCCGTTCGGTTTGGGAGAAAAAGTATTGCTCATTGCTGTTATACCTCTGTGTTTCGTATGTTTATATGGGCCGGGACTTAGTCCAGATATACGGTTTTGCCGGTCTTGGCGGATTCGTATACGGCGTTGACGATACGTACGCTCTTGATGGCTTCCATGGGCAGGATGGCGGGGTCACGGTCTTCCAGTACGGCGCAGATCATGTCTTCCACCATATATCTGTGGCCTACCAGATGCTCAGGTTCCACTTCCAGAACACCGCCGTTACCCTTGCCGTAGCGTTCGATCATGTAGTTTTCTTCTTCTTCCACATCAAAGGCGTCGATACCCATTTTTTCGGCGAAATCTTCATCGAATTCCTTCATCTTCCAGGTTTTCAGCACGTCCTGATCCGCTTCGATGGAACCGCCGGTACCGTAGATCTGGATGTCGGTGGACAGGCCGGGATATGCGCAGGTAGTGCTGACAAAGGTGGCAGATGCGCCGCTCTTGAACTTGATCAGAGAGGCGGACATATCTTCAGTGTCGATTTCATGATCGAAAATGCCGATATTGGAGGTGACGGATTCCACGTCTCCCATGAACCACTGCATCAGGTCCACGGTATGTACAGCCTGGTTCATCAGAGAACCGCCGCCGTCCACTTCCCATGTGCCGTGCCAGCCTTCGTAATAGGCCTGGGTCCGGTACCATTTTACGGCGAAGGTGCCGAGGAATACTTTACCGATTCTGCCGCTGTCGATGGCCTCCTTGATGGGCAGCATATCCAGATTGAAACGGTTCTGGTGGATTACGCCTGCCTTCTTGCCGGTACGTTTACGGGCTTCTTCGATCTTCAGGGCTGCTTCCACGGTAATGTCGATGGGTTTTTCCACAAGGACATGCTTACCGGCTTCCATGGCACGTACGGCAAATTCGGCGTGCATGGAGGAGGGGAGGCAGATACTGATGCATTCTACGGCATCGTCCTTCAGCAGATCTTCGAAGTCTGTATACATCTTCAGCCCGGGTTGTTTGGCGGCTACTTTTTCCATTTTTTCGGGAATCAGGTCACATACGGCAACCAGTTCCGCTTTTTCGGAGGCGATGGCGGCGTCGCAATGCCCCATACCTACACCCAGTCCCACTACGGCATAACCAAGTTTACGTTCCATATTTACTTTATTCTCCTTCTCGTGTATGGAATTTTTATTGGAAATATGTAATATCTTACTATTTTTCTTTTTTTTTAATTATAACATATTTTCGAAAAAAAGCAATACTTCCTTGATAGATGTACATGGAAAAATATTGGGCTGCACGATGGACGCCGAATAAAAATAACCGTGACGTTTTTGTGCCACGGTTATTCTTTTAGATTAAAATCCGATATCGAATACGGTATTTACCTGTTCGAATCCGAGATCATATGCGGTGAAATTCCCATGTGTCTTTGCATACTCGCCGAACTGAGAATCCTCAAACAGGATATATCCTTTGTCCATTGCAGCGTTGGCTGCTGTCATATACAGATACCGGATCGCTTCATCAGGTACACCGGGAAGATTAGGTGTGGATATGCAGTTGTTCAATTGAAATCCATGGGTACTCTGCAATCCATCACGTGAATATGCAATAAGCGTTCCGTCATCGAATATACCAAACGGTTGGTCAAGGAATCTGTGTTCCAAAGGGACTTTCAGCATATTTAACAATCCGAATCCGCCGGATTTCCGATGTATTGGATCCGGATGACGAGATATAAATTGCTGCACAGCATCCGTATCTTTTTCTTCCAGTAGGCGGACGGTGTACTTTTCGGATTTCTTTGGCAATATAAAAGGCTCTCCGAAATACATGGTTTCAGGGATTTCACGGATACTTTTGTATGTAATTCCTTCAAATACTGTTTCTACCGCTTCTCTTGCAACATTGGTATGGAATATGCAGCGCAGATTGCCCGGTGAGAAATGCATCAGTTTTTCCACATATTCCCTAAGATCGGTGGTATCCTTCATGACAAGATAAAGATACGGTTCCTCACAAAAATTATCCACTGCCACAAAGCACCCGGTTTCGCGGAAATCACTGTCAGCCAGAATCTTGGAGCCGTTGATTTCGATGGAAACAGCCGTATACCCAAACCGGCTGGTATCCTTATCCAACAGCCAGTCGATCACTTCATCAGCGTTCACTTCATAAAACTGTGGGAGTACGCGTCGAAATTCTCCCACAGCAGTTGCGTTCAGTTCATAATCTGCCCAGATGAAAGGTTTGTCTTTCATGGTTTCACGGAATTCACTGGGAGTTCTGCCGTACTGTTCCTTGAATGCACGGGTAAATCCTTCGTGGCTTTCCCAACCACACTCAAGCGCTATGGAAAGAATGTCCATAGCCAAATTCTTTCTGAGCATTCCGGCCGCTTTGTTGAGTCTTCTGAAACGAATATATTCCATAACATTGAAACCGGTATGATTACGAAACATACGGTTGAAATAGTCGATGGAAAATCCGGCGTTTTTGGCAACTTCTTCCATAGTAGTTTTATTATTGCCGTATTTTTCGATGTATTTTACGGCTTTTTTTACGATTTCTTTATTATCCATTGATTCTTCTCCTGTTACAGATTAAGCATCAGGCCCTTTGCTTATAGCAATATTATAACACCTTCTGTAAAATCTGTCTTGACGTAAAACGCTGTATTCAAAAAATGCACACCTGTCTTCACAGATGTGCACTTTCGTCTTTTTCATTCTCCTGTATGGACGCCAGAAGCCGCAGGGCGTCGTACATACTGCTCAGCCGTACCACTTCCACGTCCGCGGGGATGTCCTTGATGGTGGAGCGTTTTGGGATGGCGATGGTGGTAAAGCCCAGGCGGCGGGATTCGCTGAAGCGCTGTTCGATACCGGATACCGCACGGAATTCGCCGGCGAGGCCCAGTTCTCCCATGGCGATTACATTTTCCGGCACGGGAATATCCCGCATGGAGGAAACCAGTGCCAGCACGATTGCCGCATCCGCTGCCGGTTCGTCGATCCGCAAGCCGCCTACCACGTTCAGGTACACGTCGCAGGAGGAAAATTTCAGTCCCAGACGCTTTTCCAGCACGGCCAGCAGGAGGTTCATGCGGTTATAATCGATACCGTCGGCGGTTCGGCGGGGGGAGGCGAGGTTGGAGGGCGTTACCAATGCCTGAATTTCGGCGATCAGGGGGCGGGTACCTTCCATGATACATACGGCACAGCTGCCGCTAACACCGACGGGACGGCCTTCCAGCAGCATGGCGGAGGGGTTCTCCACCTCTTCCAGTCCTTCGTCCGTCATTTCAAACACGCCGATTTCATTGGTACTGCCGTAACGGTTTTTGATTGCGCGGATGATGCGGTGGGACTGGCGTCTTTCGCCTTCGAAGGAGAGGACGGCGTCCACCATATGCTCCAGCACCTTAGGACCTGCGATACCGCCTTCTTTATTGACATGGCCGACCATGATCACGGCGGCTCCGTCGGATTTGGCTTTGCCGATCAGGACGGATGCACATTCTCTTACCTGGGTCACGCTGCCCTGCATGGTGGAGGACAGGTCGGAATACATGGTCTGGATGGAGTCCACGATCATAATGTCCGGTTTGATTTTATCGTATTCTTCCGTAATGGAGGCAAGGTTTACGTCGGTCAGAATGTACAGTTTTTCCCCATCCGCGCCCAGTCGGGAGGAACGGAGCTTCAGCTGGCCCTTGGATTCTTCTCCCGATACGTAGAGAATGGTAACGCTGTCGCCGATTTTGCCGCAGAGCTGCATCAGCAGTGTGGATTTGCCGATACCCGGCTCACCGGCCAGAAGTACCGCTGACCCTGCCACAAGGCCGCCGCCCAGCACTCGGTTCAGTTCACCGATCCCCGTATCGATACGCATATATTCCGGCGCTTCAAAGTCTCTGAAACGTACTGCGGTTTCTTTTTCTCCCGTGGGGGACACGATGTGGTGTCTGGCGTTTTCCTTCTGAGGAACGGGCGGCTGGTAGGTTTCTTCCGTAAAGCTGTTCCATGCGTTGCAGGAGGGACATCTGCCCATCCATTTGGCGCTCTGGTAATCACATTCGCTGCATACGTACACTTTTTTGGGCTGTTTCATTTCGGTCATCCTTATTGTTTGGGATTATGTGGATTTTGTGCTGTTCTCCGCTTCGTACCATTCCGCGGCTGAGGCGAAAATCACACCTGCCAGACGGCATCGGTATTCCGCTGTGGTGAGCATGGCTGTTTCCTCCGGATTGGAGAGAAAGCCGCATTCCACAAGGACGGCGGGGGTACGGATTCGGTGAAGAAGGTATATGGAAGAGGTAGCTTCCTTGATTTCTCTGGTATTCTCCGGCTGGAGATAGGTACGGGCATAGCTTTGGATAAAGGAAGCGATTTTTTTGCTGTCGGTATGGTTGGGGGAATAGTACACCTGCAGTCCGCTGTACTTGGATTCGGGGAATTTGTTCAGGTGGATACTGATGAAAATATCTCCGTTCATATCCCCTGCCAGCCGCAGACGGTTGCGCAGATCGTAGGTTTTGCGGCAGCCGGTATAGTCGTCCAGGTCGTTATACAGATCGTACAGCATGGTATCCGCAGTACGGGTCATGACGGTCCTGCAGCCGAAAAGGGCGGCGATATCGGACAGATTCTGTGCGATCTGCAGATTCAGGTCCTTTTCCAGTATGCCGTCTTCCGAGGATGCGCCGCCGTCTTCCCCGCCATGACCGGCATCTATGACAAGAAGAACCGGTTCATCGGGTGACTCCACGCTGCTTGCCGTTAATACAGCCGGCGGTCTGTTTGCAAAGGTCTGATACCCCAGAAACACGGCTGCTGTCATAATCAGCATACCGCTCAGAATATAGGAAATCCATCTTCCGATTCCCGTTTTGTAATGCATATCCGTTTCCTCCGTACATCCTGTTTTCAAAGCAGTATATGCGAGAGAGAAACAAATCATGTCCGCAGAGCAGACGGAGAAAGTATGCTTATGATAACACAGCCGACTGCAAAATGCAAATTTCACAATCGGCTCGGTGTATTCGTTTTTTATTTCTTATCGGATTCCTTTTTCGGCTTTTTCACCTCGAAGATACCGAGGATACGGAAATTCCGCAGGCCGAGGAAGTAGCCGAAGCCGCAGACAAACAGAGCGGGAAGGATATCGAGGAAATGGGCCAGCGGATTCACGGGCATATAGGTCTGGATCAGGCCTAAGTACATAGCGTTCCACATACGGCCGATGGCATTGGATACGGCGTAAATATTCCCTGCCCATTCATAGCCGAAAGCTCCGTCCGTAGATCCGAAGAATCTGCCTACGGCAATCAGGATTGCCAGTACCAGATTGGGGATATTGGCGATGAGAGCCATGAGAAGGCCTTTGAAGGGTTTGTATGCCGCTCTGCCACCGTCTACTTTGATACGGTCCTGTCCTCCTTTTTCCCAGATGACGGAATACAGAAGGGCTACGTAGAAAATGGAAGCAAATATACTGGCGAACAGCATGAGCTTATCGCTGTTTGCTGCCGCAAGGGTGATCATAAGTCCCATAACAGCCGCGCCGAACTGGTTCAGCATCAGCTTGACTATAATTTTTCCGTTTTCACTGAAGAATTCACGCATAAAATGGTTTTCGTCCTTTCTGACTCTCCGACCGGGTACCGTTGGTTCTGTTTTTGCCGCCTTATCGTTTATTCCGACAAGGATTCGCTGATTACAGATATATTGTATTGGTTTTTTACACAAATTACAATATGTTTCAGTGAAAGTTTACAAATTATCCATGCAAAAAGATACTTTTGCGTTATAATATAGGAAAGAACACCTTTACAGGAGGTTGATTCCCTTGCCTAAGAGTGATTATCTGGACGGATATCCCCCGCTTGTCCGTGCCTTTGCCGCATATAAATTATCCATTCAGGGATGCTCCGAAAAAACCGTCAGAGAATATCTGCTGGATCTGCGTACCTTCCTGCGGTATCTCGCCGCGACGGATGCCGGACTCTCCCCCGATGCCGAAGAGGTACATAAATTGGATATATCCCGGTTTGATGCGGAATATTTTGCCGCCATTCAGACGAGCCGGGTTTATGATTTTCTGTATTACACGGATGTTTCCCGCCAGAATGCTGCCAAAGCCAAGGCCAGAAAGCTGTCCGCCATCAAGTCGTTTTATAAATATCTTACCATAAATCAGAAGCTGTTTGACCACAATCCCGCCATCAATATCGAAACGCCCAAGCAGAAAAAGGATCTGCCCAAGCATTTATCCGTGAACGAAAGCGTGGATCTTCTGCAGGCGGTACAGGCAGATGAACAGTCCAAAACCAAAGAACGGGATTTTGCCATTCTTACCCTGTTTCTCAACTGCGGGATGCGTCTTTCCGAGCTGGCGGGGATCAGTCTGCCGGATCTGGACAAGGATCTGCGTTCTCTCAGGGTACTCGGTAAGGGAGCGAAGGAGAGGATCATTTACCTCAACGATGCCTGCCGTCATGCGCTGGAGGCCTATCTGCCGCTGCGGATTGCGGAAAAGGGGGCCAAGGACAATGCTCTCTTTCTATCCGGCCGTCATCAGCGGATCAGCGTAAAGACCGTACAGTGGATGGTTTACAAATATCTGCGTTCTGCGGGTCTGGAGTACAAGCATTACTCCACCCATAAGCTCCGCCACACAGCCGCAACGCTGATGTATCAGACCGGACAGGTGGATATCCGTGTGCTGAAGGATATTTTAGGACACGAGCAGCTGAACACCACACAGATTTACACCCATGTGGCCAATGCGGATATGGAAGCGGCTATGCAGAAAAATCCGCTGGCGCATATTGATATTAACAGCAAAGAAGAACCGGAAGAAGAATGATTCCGCTGTTGCAGGAGAAAAACATGAATAACTATTGTCTGCACTTGAACAATCCGGCCCGGTGCTGGGAAAATGCAACCCCTGTCGGCAACGGCTCTCAGGGTATGATGCTTTTCGGTACCGTGGATACGGAGAAAATTGTTCTGAATGAAGAAACCATCTGGGCCGGCGGTCCCATGGATACAAAAATTCCGGATTATAAGGATACGCTTGCCGAGGTCCGCCGGTTGTTTCTGGAAGGGAAAGAATGGGAAGCGGATCAGTATGCCGAACAAAACATGAAAGGAATGTTCATCCGGATCAAATCCTATGAATATGCCGGAAATATTCTGGTTTCCATGCACGGTGATGAGGAATGCCGGGACTACAGGCGGGATCTGGATCTCGTCCGCGGTGTTGCGGTGGTGGAATACACCAAAAACCATTCCCGTTTCCGCCGAGAAGCCTTTGCGTCCCATCCGGCAGGTCTGATGGCGGTACGCTTTACTGCCTCCGAGCCCTTCTCTGCCGGGGTTTCCTTCACCAGAGAAAACATCGACAATCTGCAGATCCGTGATGATTATATTGTTGCGGACTGTCATACGAATATCGGGGACAACAAGTTCCGCGTCTGCCTGAAAATTGTCACCGACGGTACGGTTTCCGCTTCCGATGAAGGAGTTCAGGTCAGTGATGCCAGGGAGATGATTCTGTATACCGCTTCCTTTACGGCTTTCAAGCATGACTGTCTGGAATCGGCTTCCGCTGCGGTTATGCAGAGAACGGACAAAGGCTGGAATGCGCTGCTCAGTGAACATATCGCCGATTTCTCCGGATTGATGAGCAGATCCGAAATCTGTTTTGCCAAGGAAGACATTCTGGCAGAAGTACCGGTTCCGGAACGTCTGGAAGCGCTGAAGCAGGAAATACGGTCCGTGGATCCCGGGCTGATCTCTCTGTACTACCAGTTCGGCAAGTATCTGCTGGTTTCTTCCAGCAGAGAGGATTCTCTGCCCGCCAATCTGCAGGGGGTATGGTCCGAAGGTCTGGAATCCCCCTGGAACAGTGACTATCACACCAACATCAATCTCCAGATGAATTACTGGCATGCGGAACAGGCGGGACTTAGTGAATGTACAGCGGCTCTGTTCCACTATATGAACCGCTATCTGCTGCCCGGCGGCAAGAAGGTAGCCAGAGAAAACTACGGTGTACGGGGGACTGTTCTGCATCATGTAAGCAATATTTACGGTTTTGCGGCGGCGGCTGACGGTTTGTGGGGTCTTTGGCCTCTGGGCGGTGCGTGGCTGGCTTACCAGATGTGGGAGCATTATCTCTACCACGGTGACAGGGAATTTTTGAAAAATACGGCATACGAATACATATATCAATGTGCATTGTTCTTTATGGACACCTTATTTGAGGATGAGAACGGTGTGCTTCTCTCCGGTCCTTCCACTTCTCCCGAAAACCGTTATCTGGTGGATGTGGACGGTGTACAGAAAAGCGTTTATCTGGCTGTGTCGCCCACTATGGATACGCAGATCATCGGCGGGCTGTTTGATATGTACATTGAAGCGGAAGAAATTCTGCAGATCCATCCCGAGGACGGCAGAAAAGCAGCGGAAATGCGTACAAAGATGCCGCCCATGCAGGTGGGTAAGCACGGTCAGCTGATGGAATGGTACAAAGATTACGACGAGGCGGAACCGGGTCACCGACATATTTCCCACGCTTTCGGATTGTACCCGGCGGCGCAGATTACAAGAGACACCCCCGAGCTGTACCGCGCCATCCGGATTACGCTGGAAAGACGGCTGGCATCCGGCGGCGGTCATACGGGATGGAGCCGTGCGTGGCTGATCAATCTGTTCGCCCGTCTGCGTGACGGAGAAGCGGTGATCGATCATATTTATCTGCTGTTCATCTTCTCTACGCTGGACAATCTCTTCGACACCCATCCGCCCTTCCAGATCGACGGCAATTTCGGCGGTGCGGCCGGGATCGGTGAAATGGTTATGCAGAGCCACGAAGGCTTTATTTCCCTGCTCCCCGCGCTTTCCGGCAGACTGCCCGACGGTTATTTCAGAGGCCTTCGTGCCAGAGGCGGCTATACTGTGGATGCAAAATGGGAAAACGGCAGTATCACAGCCTTTACCGTTTCCGGAAATTCTTCCCTTTCCGTGGATGTGGAAGTGCCCGGAGGAAGAAAATATGCGGATGCGTCCGGTAAGGTTTATGTGCCCGAAAACGGCATGATCCGGCTGGTATCCGATGATACTTCTCTGACCCTGAAAGCGATATAAGAAATTGATAAAACAGAAGCAGCATAAAACAGGAGGATTTTGTATGCAGAAAGCAGCAGATTTTGTACCCGGCACGATCGTTCAGCATTTCAAAAGAACCATGCTCTCCGAGGAAGAACTGCGGAATAATCCCCTCATGTATCTGTATGAGATCGTCGGATGTGCCATGGATACGGAGAGTGAAAAGGATGTTATGGTTTACCGTGCCCTTTACGGCAGCCGGCAGATGTATGTCCGTCCCATGGTGATGTTTCTCTCCGCTGTGGACCGGCAGAAGTATCCAGGTGTGAAGCAGGAATACCGTTTTGAAATTGTGAAATAAGCCAAAGGACCGCAGGCATATCGGTATTCCCCGGTATTACTGCGGTCTTTTCCCCCGCTTGATTACCGTTTCCTGGGGAATTTTCAAAAAGTTTATATTTCAGAGTGAACTTTTTGATCTGCCGGACGTCTAATATACAGGTATGACATTACATTTCTGACAGAATCGGTGTACATTGGCAGTCAATTTTGCCGGGATGCATCGGATCGCTGCCGTATGATGCGGCGGAGAAAGGAGTACTATGACACAGAAAAATATCATTCCCTTACCGGAAGAAACCGTACTGGCCGGCCGTTATGTGCTGGGGAATCCCAGAGCCGTATCGGAAGCCGGTATAGCTTATAATGCTTTTGATAAAAAACTGCGGATGCCCTGTGAGGTATTCGAATTTCTTCCCGCTGACTGTGCGGATCGCGGCAGAAAGGGTGCGGTTGTACCCAAGGAAGGTACGGACCCGAAGATCTTTGCGGAGAAATGCGAAAAGCTCCGCACGGGTGCCATCAAACGGTTCCAGGATTCGGATTCCGCGATTTACGATCTGATTGCCGCCAACGGTTCTGTATATCTTGTGCAGGTCTGTGCAAAGAACAACGCTTATCCCGGCAATGCGGTGACTCCTCCGGCGGATGATCCCGATGATGCCGTTACCCGTGAAATCGGCGGACTTTTTGCAGGCGGTGCGGTTCAACCGGACGAAAACGAACCGGTTTCCGATGCGCCCACGGTGGCCTTCCCCTACGAGCTTCTGCAGGATACCCCCGAAACAGCTGAAAACAAGACACAAGAGTCTGAAAAAGAGGCTGTACCCGCGGTTGTGGTTCCCCTGAAACCGACTGCACAGAGCCCTGCCGAAAAACCTGCAGTACAAAAACAGAATCAAAAGCCCGCTGTATCCCCTCAGGGACAGAAGCCTGCACCGTCCGGACAGGGACAGAAGCCTGTGTCCTCCGGTCAGGTACATAAACCGGCTGTACAGAAAGCGGCTAAGCCTGTAAAGAAGCCGATGGCGGAAGATGATTTTGAAGATGAATACGACACCGGGAACGACCGTAAGCTGAACATGAAGCTGATGGCCGTTCTGCTGGCGGGGGTTGTGATCCTGCTGATCCTCGGTGTGATCATTTTCGTCAGTGTGCTCAGACAGATCGGCGGTTCGGTGGACACGCCCGAGTCCCTGCTGGGGGTTCCGGTGGTGGAAATCGAAGATGTGCATGACGGTGACTACCTGATTGTGGGTACCGGCACCAATCCCCAGTATGCGCCCGGAATGGTCATTGAAGAAAAACAGGACGGCAATGTTCTGCAGGTTCTGGTCAACGGACAGTTCCCCGCTTATGTCATGCCCGATCTGACCGGCATGACGGCTGAAGCAGCCAAAGCTCTGCTGAACCGTACGCCTTTATGCAATGCGGCGGGCAGAGTGACGGCGGAGGTACAGATCGAAGAAGTAAATCATTCTGCATATGCCTCCGGTGCTGTGGTTTCCCAGACGCCTGCGGCCGGTGATGTGGTTCGTGCGGATGCGTCTGTGGTGATTCAGATTGCGGTAAACACAGCCTCCTCTGCCGCTGACACGGAAATCAGGATGCCCGAACTGTGCGGCAAGAGCTACGCGGCTGTGATGTCCGGACATCCCGTACTGGTGATTGACCGGGTATTCTGTGCGGATGTGCCTGCGGGAACGGTTCTGCATCAGTATCCCGCAGCCGGTGAAACCTGGGCACAGGGCGGTGTCTGCTACGTGGTGGTCAGCACCGGTGCTGAGATGACTTATGTTCCGGATATGGTTTACCGTACGACGGAGCAGGCTATGGAACTGCTCGCTGCCATGGGTCTTTCCGTGAAAACGGAATATACTTATGATGCTGTCGTAAAGGAAGGTCTGGTTCTGTCCCAGTCCATGCCCGGCGGTACGGAAACTGCGTTCGGTGCTGTGGTTACACTGACTGTCAGCGGCGACGGAAAATCCCATGTCGGTCCTGCGATCACAAACAACACGGAAGCGGTCTCCCTGCAGATCGGGGATACCTGCACCATCCGTCCGGATACAAACGAAAAGGTAATCTATCATTCCTCCAATCCCGCATCCGTTACGGTTGATGACACCGGACTGATCACTGCCGTTGGTGCCGGTTCCGCCGTGGTTACAGCTTCTATTGACGGTACTGCCATTGCCATGCCGATCTCCGTTGCCTATCCCGATCGGGAATGTGTTTACGGAGTTGCGCAGACCGGTGAGGAATTCTCCCTCTCCACCCTGGTCGAAAATGCATCGACCGAATGGCAGTGGAAAATTCTGCAGGGGGATGGTACACTGGACAATCTCGGTATTTTACGTTCTGAATCTGCCGGTACGGTTATTATCGGCGGTACACGGGACGGTGAATCCGCGCTGATTCTGCTGACAGTCAAGAAAATCGACCGCATCTCCGTTCCGAAGGATCTGATCAAGGATGCCGAAGCGGCCAAAAAGTATCTGGAAGACAAGGGACTGATCTGTGTGATCAAGGAAGAATACAGCGAATCCCACGGGGCCGGTGTGGTTCTGCGCATCCAGTATTCCGGTACCAGTGATGATGATGAATACCACTTTGCCGCCGGTTCCACGGTTACTCTGATCGTCAGCAGCGGCAAATTGGGGGTAACTTCCATTGCCATTGCCGAAAAGCCGACAAAGCTGCGCTATACCGTCGGTGATTCTCTGGATACTGCCGGACTGGTTCTTGCGGTTACCTATGAAGACGGTACCGTGAAAAACATTACTACCGGTTATACGGTTTCTTATGATTTCTCTTCCGCCGGAAGAAAGACGGTAGCGGTTTCCTTCGGGGACAGAAAAGCATCCTTCCATGTGGAAGTCGTCGCCAACTCTCCGGCCAAGCTGTCCATTGTTTCCCTGCCGGACAAGACAACGTATTATATCGGCGACAAGCTCAGCACGGTAGGTCTGGAAGTAAAGGTGACCAATCCCGACGGTACCTCCAAGGTATTTGCATCCGGGTATACGGTTTCCTACAATTTCGACAAGCTGGGCAGCTCCGAGGTTATTGTCAGCATGGACGGTATGTCCGCTTCCTTTACGGTAACGGTTGTGGAAAACAAAGTGGAATATCTGGAACTGGTGAAGCATCCGAAGAAAATCGCCTATGTTCAGGGAGACACCTTTGATCCGTCCGGTATGCAGCTGCGGGCGTATTATGCGGATGATTCCTCTGCTCTGGTTACAAGCGGCTGGTCCATTTCCGTCGATCTGAACACCACCATGGGCGACTGTCCCGTTGTCGTCACCTACGGCGGCAAATCCGTACAGTTCATGGTAACGGTCAAGGCGCCGGATATTCAGGCAGTAAACATTCTGAAAGCGCCTTCCAAGATTTCCTATATTGAAGGGGACACCATTGATCTGACCGGTCTTGTACTGTCTGTGAATCTGTCCAACGGGAAGACCGAAAAGATCGCTTATCCCCACGATGCCATTTACTGCAAATATGATTTTTCCGAAGCCGGTGAAAAGACGGTAACGGTTACATATCTGGACTATGAATGTACGTTCAAAGTCAAGGTATCCGCTGCCGAGCTGGAGAAGCTGACGGTACAGACAATGCCCGTGAAGCTTTACTATCTGGTCGGCGAAAAGCTGGATACCACGGGTATGGTTCTGCTGGCGGAATACAAGAACAATATTCAGAAGAAGATCACCTCCGGGTACACCTGCGAATATGATTTCTCCGTTCCGGGGGATGCGAAAGTTACCGTAACCTTTGAAAAGCAGGAAGTCTCCTTCTTCGTCACGGTAACCAAGGATGCCTTACTGTACACCGATCCCGCTTCCCTTTCCATGAAGCCCGGTGAAACGCAGTCCGTACGCATTTTCTGTCTGCTGGCGAATATGAATGCGTCCTTCTCCGTGTCCGACAACTCCGTAATTTCCGTCAAGCCCATGGCAAGCTCTCTGGCCGTAACCGCTCTGGCTGCCGGAGAAAGCACGATCACGATCCAATGCGGTACGCTGACGACGGAGTGCAAGGTAGTCGTCTCCGAAACGGTAACGGCAGATTCCTTTATGGCAAAGCTGACCGTTTCCGATAAGACGGATCAGTATTTCATGGATACGCTGGAAATTACCGGCAGTGCTTCCGCTGATGTGGAAGTGGAATTTACCGCGGTGATTACCTATGATCCCACTGTCCTGCATCTGGCGGACTATGGGGTGAAAGACAGCGCCGTGACACTGCAGTATGACGGTACGTCGAGTATCATCCTGTCCGGTAAAATTACCGTTCCCAAGGGACAAAAGGTAGCAGTTGCCTACTGTCTCTTCATCGGTACGGACACTTCTGCCTGTGTTCTGAATATCAAATAAAACCCGATAGAAAACGGGCTGTGAACCGATCTCAGGTGATCCGGTTTACAGCCCGTTTTTGTATTCATTTTATACAGTGATATTACAGGTGGATTTCTTCGACTTCTGCGGTACGGTATATCCGTTCAATATCCGCAGGCAGGGGGGGATTGGTCCCTTCCCGCAGACAGGCGGCCGTTCCGTATGCCACAGCACGTCTGAGGGATTCTGCCGGAGAAGTTTCCGCAGCGATGAAACCGGCAATGGTACTGTCACCAGCCCCAATAGTGGAAAATGGTTTGATCCTTTGCACACGGGCACGGAACAGCTTTCCTTCGGCAGCCAGAATCGCGCCGTCCCCGCCGAGAGAGATCATGACGTTGGCAATTCCTTCCGCGTTTAGTTCTGCGGCAATGCGGTACAACTGCTGTGCGGTCATTTTTCCGAAATAGGCTTCACATTCCTCCGCGTTGGGTTTGATGAGCCAGGGGCGGATGCGGCGGAGCATTTCCAAAGGAATGGATTTGGAGTCGATAACGACCTTGGCACCTTTATTTTTCAGTTTGTTCAGAAATACTTCTGCATTGGCAGAGGAAATGCCGCCGGGGAGACTGCCGGTGAATGTGACGATGCCGTTAGGATCGATACAGGCTTCGATTTCGTCGAGAATTGCGGGAGAACAGGAAAATCCTTTGAAGGACAAACGGGTTTCCTCTCCCTCCGACGGGTGAATGGTGATATTTTCCCGGATACGGCCTTCACATTCGAATATACGGCAGCTTAAACCCGCAGAGGTCAGTCCGCAGGCAAAATCCGCGCCGTTTTCCTTTCCCACAAGGACGATCGGTGTATTGGGAATCCCGTTTTCCGTCAGGGCACGGGAGATATTGATGCCTTTGCCGCCCACATCCCGTGTGACTGTTTCCGCCAGATTTTCTCTGCCGGCACAGAAGGATTGGATACATGCGTGGACATCGAATGCGGGGCTTAAGGTGAGAGTTGTGATCATATTTGCCTCCCGGAATAATCCGTGGTGATGTATACTTATATGGTATCACAAAAGCCACTGGCAGTCAACCTTATACCGACAACTTTTTTCCGTCGAACCAGCTTACTTTTCCGTTGTCGTTCCGGATGAATATATCCATAACCCCGCTTCTGCACCGGACGGTCATGAAGTAACCCTGCTCTTCGGGTATACAGGCTTCGATTTCCGGATCCGTACCGAGAATATCACGGGGGATATTGGTTCTGATCCAGTACAATGCGGTTTCCCGGCAATTCTCTTCGCTGTACCGTGCTTCACTGTACGGCAGGTGAATGGCGTATTCCAGAGGATATCCACGGGCGGTCAGGATGATATACAGGTTACGGCAGGTATAGACTGAACGATGGGTATTGTCGGCGGTATGCACTTCTGTCAGCGGGCCGGATATTCCTGCACATTTTTTGGCCAGATCCATCTGTTCGCTGCGCATCAGCGGATGGGGGTACCACAGAATATCCGTTTGTTCCTCTTCTTCCCGGACGGTGGGCAGACAGGGGATTCTGCCGGACGATATGGTTTCCAGTATGCGGGACAGTTTTTCGTCCGGTATTCCGCCTGCGAGCAGGATTTTTCCGTTTGTATGCAGAAAGTTTGCTGCTTCCTTCCCTTTTTCGCCGGTGAGGAACAGATACTCCGCGGCGGACAGAAGCTCGTGGGCCGTTTCTGCCGGTGTTCCGTCGGAGGCAAGAAGGATAAGAGCGTGATCCGCATGGGTTCGGCTCAGTTCGAAAAACTGCTGCTTCTCTGCGGCGCCGGTCATGGACAACTGTTTCTGTGCCATGCCGTACAGAGCAAAGGATACGGTACACAGGAGAGACAGGGAAACAATTATATAAATGCTTATCCGCGGATGTCGGGCAAGCCACTTTTTTATTTTCATCATCTGCGTCACGGTTGTCCGGCGTTTTTTCCAAATCCGGTCCGTACGCCTCCTTTCGGCAGGTTTTTCTTCGATTTTACGGTTTGGTCATATTTTATCCCCCCTTCTGCACGTGAATTCCATTTGACAATGCGGTGGGATGTATGTTATAATATATAAGGCGGATTTTTGTGATTCTGTAATATCCGCCGGTAATTCCGAATCATTCTGCAGACCAAGGACGGTGCCGTCATGGGTGAAATATTTTCTTCCCTTGTGGGTAATAAATATATCAAAGAAACACTGGGCACGGATATCCGCACCGGTCATGCCGCTCATGCCTATATTTTAAGCGGTCCTGTCGGCAGCGGCAGACACACCGCGGCAAGGTTATGCTGTGCGGCATCGGTCTGTGAACACCGCAGTGATCCTGCCAAGCCTCTCCCCTGTACGGAATGTCCTTCCTGCCGAAAAATTCTCAGGGATATTTCCGCGGATGTGACATTTATAAACAGCGGCAGCCGGGCAACCATCGGTGTGGAGCAGATCCGTACGATCAAGCAGGATCTGTACATCACGCCCAATGATGGGGACAGAAAGTTCTACATCATTGAGGAAGCGGAAAAAATGACGGTACAGGCTCAGAATGCGCTTCTGCTGTCCCTGGAAGAACCGCCTTCCTTTGTGACATTCTTTCTTCTGACCACGGACGCGGCGGCACTTCTTGAAACCATACGCAGTCGTGCACCGGTACTCACCATGGAGTTGTTTTATCCAGATACGGTGATGAACTGGCTGCGAAAGCAAAACGGCGGTGCGGAAGCGGAAAAGAGGGACAAGGAGTATTTTCTCTCGGCAGCTGTTCTGTCCGGCGGTGCTCTGGGTAAGGCAAAGGATTTGCTGTTTGCTTCCTCCGAGGCTTCCGAAATGATGGAACAGCGGAAGCTGGCGATGACGATTTTAAGCGGGATTTTCACCGGAAAGACTTCGGATTTTCTGGTAACGGTACAGACACAGCTGCCCAAGTCCAGAGAAACGGCTGCGGCGGCGATGATGCACGTACAGACTGCCCTGCGGGATCTGATCGCGAGGAAACGGAATGCGGATGTTCCCATGCTGTTTTTCGCAGGTTCGGAAGAGATTCTGCCCCAGGCGGGTCGGTATGCGCTGAGCCGGCTGACGGCTTTGTACCGGCTGACGGAAAAGACCTGTGCCAGAATTCAGGCGAATGCTTCTCTGTCCGCGTCAATGGTGGCTTTTGCCATGGCAGCGCGGCGGATCTGAAAATATTTTTTCACAGAAAGGGCGATACATACAAGGTATTGCATGGTATACAGTACATGGACAATCATGAAATCATAAAAGATGTGCCTGCCGATGCCCTTCCGGAGACTACGGAAATTGTCGGTGTGCGCTTCAAAAAAGCCGGAAAGGTGTATTTCTTCTCTCCCGGAAAGCTGAAGCTGGAAGTGGGGGAAAGAGTTATTGTGGAGACTGCACGGGGTATGGAATACGGTTTTGTTTCCGCCGGAAACAGGGATGTGCCTTCCTCCGAGATCGTGCCTCCCCTCCGTGCCATCGTACGCAAGGCTACCGCCGAAGACACAGATCGGTATGAAACCAATCTGAAGCTGGAAAAGGAAGCTTTTGAGATCTGTCAGAAAAAGATTCCCGAGCATGGGCTGGAAATGAAGCTGATCGATGCGGAATACACTTTTGACAACAGTAAGCTTCTGTTCTATTTCTCCGCCGAAGTGCGTGTGGACTTCCGTGAGCTGGTCAAGGATCTGGCCTCCTATTTCCGTACCCGTATCGAAATGCGGCAGATCGGTATCCGTGACGAAGCGAAGATGCTGGGCGGTCTCGGTGTCTGCGGCAGACCCTTCTGCTGTGCCACCTTCCTGTCGGATTTCCTGCAGGTTTCCATCAAGATGGCCAAGGAACAGAATCTGTCCCTGAATTCTTCCAAGATCTCCGGCACCTGCGGCAGACTGATGTGCTGTCTCCGTTACGAGCATGAGACCTATGAGGAAGAAATCCGCCGCACGCCCCCTGTGGATGCAACGGTAAAGACCCCTGAGGGTGTGGGTACCGTCTGCGAAACCAGTCCCCTGACGGGCTTTATCAAGGTTCGTTTCGGCGACAAACAGAGCGATTCGATCAAAGTATTCCACAGAGATCAGGTAACTATCCTGAAAAAATCCGAAAAATCATAAATATTTTCAAAAACTTTTGCGAAACCTATTTCTTTTTTCGCGGTTTTGTGATAGAATGAAGTATCACAAAATAAATGGAGGTGTAACACGATGGCATATAAGATTACCGATGATTGCATCGCTTGTGGTGCATGTGCATCCGAATGTCCTGTTGAGGCTATCTCTGAAAAGGACGGCAAGTACGTTATCGACGCAGATACCTGTCTGGATTGCGGCGCTTGCGCAGGCGTATGTCCTGTTGATGCTCCCGTTGCTGAATAATTTCTGTTATTCCGGAGCATAATTCGATCGGGAAAAGTGGGGGGAGGTTTTGCCTCTCCCCTTTCCTGTATCCGCCAATCCCTCCTACATCAACCGAACGGAACGGACAGAGAATCTATGTGTACTTTGGAACCCAACGAAAGACTCGATTATGTCAATGAAAATCTCCGGCTGATCCAGAAAACCGACGGTCTTACCTTCGGTACGGATGCCTATCTGCTGGCGGCCATGCTTCGTGCCAATCCCGGGCAGACGGCTGCGGAACTGGGCGGCGGTACGGGAATCATTTCCCTGCTGTGTCTCACCAAAAACAAGGCACGCCATGTTACAATCTGGGAAATCCAGGAGGAGTATGCGCTTCTCTGCCGCAGAAACGGGGAGCTGAACGGACTTTCCGACCGGATGGATGTGGTCTGCGGCAATGTGCGGGATGCGGATGCACGAATGTGCGCGGGGGAGGTGGATCTGGTGTTCTCCAATCCGCCTTACATGAAAGCCGACTCCGGCAGGGACAATGCGGGAACGGCTATGAATATTGCCCGGCGTGAGCAGTGCGGTACCATCGCGGATTTCTGTCAGGCGGCCTCCCGGCTTCTGAAATACGGCGGCAGATTCTGTACGGTATACCGGCCCGATCGATTTGCGGATCTGGTCTGTGCCATGCGGGAAGCCAAGCTGGAGCCGAAGCGGGTGCTGTTTGTATATCCCGATGTGGCATCCCCGCCCTGTCTTGTGCTGACGGAAGCGAAAAAAGGAGCTTCCTCCGGTCTGGAAACCGCGCCTCCCCTGATCATTTACGGGGATGAAGCCAAACGTGTTTATACCCCTGCGATGGATCGGATTTACGAAACCTGCTCCATGGTACATCTGTTCAGAGACAAATGATTTTGATTTTGGAATGAGGAAAACATGAGTTATCCGAAGAAAAATATATATTCGACCGGCGAAAAGAACGCCATTGTCGGCGGTATGCTGTATCTTGTCGCCACGCCCATCGGAAATCTGGCGGATCTCTCGGAAAGAGCGCTGAAGGTCCTTTCCGAGGTGGATTTTGTAGCCGCTGAGGACACCAGAAATTCCGGGCTGCTGTTATCCAGGTTCGGGATCTCCAAACCGCTGATCAGCTATTTTGAGCACAACAAGCGGGAAAGAGGGGAGATCATTGCGGACAGACTGGAAAAGGGTGAATCCTGTGCGCTGATCACCGATGCCGGAACCCCTGCCATCAGTGACCCCGGAGAAGATATTGTCCGCCTTTGTGCCGAAAGAGGAATTCCCGTTACCTCCGTCCCCGGTGCCTGTGCTGCCATTACGGCACTGACCCTTTCCGGACTTGCTACGGGTCGTTTTGCTTTTGAAGGTTTTATCAGCGGTAACAAGAATGACCGCAGAGAACGGTTTGCCGAGCTGGAAAAGGAACGGCGGACCATGATCTTTTACGAAGCCCCCCATCATCTCAGACAGACGCTGGATGATTTTCTGGCCTGTTTCGGCGACCGTAAGATCACGCTCTGCAGAGAACTGACCAAGCTCAACGAGGAAGTTTTCCGTACCACGATTTCCGCCGCCTGCGAGGAATACAAAACCAGAGAACCCAGGGGTGAATATGTGCTGGTAGTGGAAGGATATTCCGGTACGGAAGCGGCTGCGGATTATCCCGAAAGTATTGAAGAACACGTGGCTCTGCTGGAAGCGGAAGGGATGTCCCGGATGGAAGCCATCAAGGCCTGCGCCAAAAAACGCGGGGTACCGAAAAGTGTTGTATACGATGCGGTAAACCGGTGATTTTGTATGCTGATTTTCGCTTTTGACGGGCAAAATCCGGTGTATGAACAAACGTTTTGTCCGCTTTTTGAACAAATGCGGCGACTTTTCATCTACTTTATGTAAAAATATTTGTTTTAGGCAAATGTATCCTGTTGAATTCGTACATAAAAAACGCCTTGTAAAACAGGCGTTTTTCTGTTATAATTTGATATATAGCATTTTTGTGTCCATTTGCGGTTTTACGGTGTATGTAATCTGTTTTTGGATGCTTATTTTCATATACTATATATATCCTTCACTGCACAAAAATTCATTTCAATTATATTACGGAGGTTTTTATGGAAATCCTGTTTCAGAACGCCAATATATACTCTTCTGCCGATAAGAAGTTCTATACCGGCGATCTACTGGTGCGTGACGGTAAAATCGCTGCTGTCGGTACCGGTCTGACCGCTGTTGCCTGCGATGCTGAGATCGTTGACTGCACCGGCAAGTACCTGCTCCCCGGTCTGGTGGACGGTCACACCCACGGCAGAAACTGCCACGACTTCGACCACACCGATGAAGCCGGCATCAATCATATGCGTGAAGAATATGCCAAGATCGGTACCACCACCGTTATGGCTACTCTGGCATCCCAGCCTCTGGAAACCCTGTACAAGGCTGCTGACATGATCAACAACAACCGTGAAGTTACCCCCGGCAAGGCTACCATCGCCGGTATCCACATGGAAGGCCGTTACCTCAGCGAAGCAAAGCGCGGTGCCCATGCCATTCCTCTGCTGGCACCTCTGGATCCCGAAGAACTGACGGCTCTGCTGAAGAAGCTGCTGCCTCTGCCAATCCATCTGTCCGCCGCTTTCGAGCTGGACGAAAACCGTGCCTTCCTGAAAACCGCTCTGGGTATGGGTGCTACCTGCTCCATGGCGCACACCAACTCCACTTATGAAGAAGCAAGCGAAGCGGTTGCAGCCGGTGTAAAGTCCTTTACCCACACCTTCAACGCCATGCGTGCCATCCACCACAGAGAACCCGGTACCACCTCCGCGGCTCTGCTGCAGGATGATGCCTATGCCGAATTCATCTGCGACGGCGAACATCTGCATCCCGCAATCGTTAAGATGGCAAGCCGTCTGAAGCCCGCGGACAAGATGCTGCTGATCACCGACTCCATGGAAGCTGCAGGCGCCGGCGACGGTAAGTACAGCATTGCCGGTCTGGATGTATTTGTAAAGAACGGCCGTGCCGTGAACGAAGAAGGTTCTCTGGCGGGCAGTACTCTGAACCTGTTTGACGGTGTACGCAACTGCATGAAGTTCACCGGCAAGCCTCTGGAAGAAGTTCTTCCCTACGCTTCCGCCAACCCTGCCGCTATGCTGGGTATTTCTCATCTGTGCGGTGCGCTGGAAGTTGGCCTGCGTGCGGACATTCTGCTGGTTTCCAACAAGGAAGACCCCGTTCTTGAGGGTGTTTGGGCTGCCGGCGGACGCTGCAGATAAGTTTAATATAATGAACGGAGATAGATTATGTGTGACAAGTGCAATAACGAAAAGTTCTATATAACAACCGCCATTGCCTACGCTTCCTCCAAGCCCCACTTCGGTAATGTGTATGAAATCATCATGACCGATGCTGTGGCAAGATACAAGAGACAGCGCGGCTATGATGTGTACTTCTGCACCGGTACCGACGAACACGGTCAGAAGATCGAAGCCAAGGCTGCCGATGCCGGTATTACCCCCAAGGAATTTGTGGACGGTGTTGCCGGTACCATCAAGGAAGTCTGGGCCTGCATGAACTCCAGCCATGACAAGTTCATCCGTACCACCGACGATTATCACGAAACCGCCATTCAGCACATTTTCCAGAAGCTGTATGATCAGGGTGATATCTACAAGGACGAATACGAAGGATGGTACTGCACGCCCTGTGAATCCTTCTTCACCGATACCCAGCTCTCCGACGGCAAGTGTCCCGACTGCGGCCGTGAAGTGCAGAAGGCCAAGGAAGAGGCTTACTTCTTCAAGATGTCCAAGTATGCAGACTGGCTGCTGGAATATATGGAATCCCATCCCGGTTTCATTGAGCCGGAAGCACGTCAGAAGGAAATGATCAACAACTTCCTGAAGCCCGGTCTGCAGGATCTCTGTGTATCCCGTTCCAACTTCAAGTGGGGTATTCCCGTTCCGTTTGATCCCAAGCACATCACCTATGTATGGCTGGATGCCCTGTGCAATTATATCACCGCGCTCGGTTACGATCCCGCCAACGAAGTACAGCCGGAATCCTTCCGGAAGTACTGGCCCTGTGATGTACACGTGATCGGTAAGGACATCATGCGTTTCCATTCCATTTACTGGATCATCTTCCTCCATGCGCTGGATCTGCCCCTGCCCAAGAAGATCTTCGGTCATCCCTGGTTCAACTTCGGTGTGGACAAGATGTCCAAGTCCAGAGGCAACGTGATCTATGCGGATGTTCTGGCGGAAAGATTCTCCGTGGACGGCGTACGTTACTATGCCCTGTCCGAAATGCCCTATCTGAATGACGGTTCCATCACTTACGAAAGCATCATCAGCCGTTACAACACCGACCTTGCCAACAATCTGGGCAATCTGGTAAACCGTACCGTTGCCATGACCAAGAAGTATTTTGACGGTGTGATTCCCGCGCCCGGTGCCGAAGAAGGTACGGATGCGGAACTGAAGGAAGCCTGCCGTGCTGCTGCGGACTCCTTCTGCAAGAATATGGACACCTTCCACATTGCCGATGCCTGCGCGGATGTATTCACCATGCTGCGCCGTGCCAACAAGTATATTGACGAAACCACGCCCTGGACTCTGGCTAAGTCCGAAGAGACCATGCCCAGACTCCGCACCGTTATGTACAACCTGCTGGAAACCATCCGTATCGGCGGTGTTCTGCTGACTTCCCTGATTCCCGCAACCGCGGATGCCATCTTCGCTCAGATCGGTTCCGATGTGAGAGATTTTGACACGGCATTCACCTTCGGTGCACTGGAAAGCGGTAAGTCCGTCGGTGAAGCGGCGCCTCTCTTTGCCCGTATTGACGAAGAAAAGCTGCTGGCCGAAATCCAGGCAGAACGTGAAGCTGCTGCCAAAGCTGCCGAAGAGGCTCAAAAGGCTGTGGAAAAGCCCGAAGGCTGTGCGCTGATCGGTATCGAAGATTTCATGAATGTGGAACTGCGTACCGCTAAGGTTATTGCCTGCGAAAAGGTTCCGAAGGCCAAGAAGCTCCTGAAGCTCCAGATCGATCTGGGTTATGAAAAGCGTCAGGTGGTTTCCGGTATTGCCAAGTTCTATCAGCCCGAGGATCTGATCGGCAAGAAGATCATCGTTGTTGCTAACCTCAAGCCCGCTGTTCTCTGCGGTATTGAATCCAACGGTATGATTCTGGCATCCGGTGAAGAAACCGTTCGGGTTGTATTCCTGGCGGAAGATACTCCCCTCGGTGAAAGAGTTCGGTAATGTCGGAGAATCTGGTTCTGTTTGACGCTCACGCCCATTATGACGATGAGCGGTTTGAGGAGGAATTTCCCGGCGGGACTGCTGGCGTGATCGCCCATGTACACGAAAACGGTATCTGCGGCATCATCAATATCGGTGCCAGCGTTCATTCCTCCCGTACTTCCCTTGTTCTGGCGGAGCGTTATGATTTCATTTATGCGGCGGTGGGAATCCATCCCGGCGATGCTCAGCGTATGGAAAGAGGCCATGACGAGGGTGCTCTGGCGGAAATCGAAGCCATGGCGGCCCATCCGAAAGCCGTTGCCATCGGGGAGATCGGTCTGGATTACCATTACGATGATACGGACAAGGAAAGACAGTTCTGGTTCTTTGAGAGACAGCTGGAGCTTTCTGCCAAGCTGGACATGCCTGTGATCATTCACGACAGAGATGCCCACGGAGATTGTTTTGACATTCTCAGACGGCATCCCGATGCTTACGGTGTGTTCCACAGCTTCAGCGGCAGTGCGGAAATGGCACGCCAGCTGACGGATATGGGCTGGTACATCTCATTCTCCGGTCCCGTAACTTACAAAAATGCCGCCAAGGTCAAGGAAGCCTGTGTAATCGTGCCGGATGACAGGATTCTGGTGGAGACGGATGCGCCCTATCTGCCGCCCGTTCCCCATCGGGGCAAGCTGAATCATTCCGGATATATGCACTATACGGCCGAGGTGATGGCGGAGCTGCGCAATGTTACTCCCGAGGAGATTTCTGCGCTTACCATTGCCAACACAAAACGCCTGTTCCGTATTCCCGACTGATACCGGTTTCATTTTCAATTATTTCAATCACTCAAGAGGCTCACCATGGTTTTAACTTACGTTATCAAAAACAATTTATATGTCAATATGACAAACCACTGCACCAACCGATGCGATTTCTGCATCCGGGATCACGGTACGGGTATCTTTGCACAGCTCAAGCTGGAAAAAGAGCCGACGCTGGACGAACTGCTGGCCGAACTCCGTTCCGTGAACCTGTATAATTACAATGAAATCGTATTCTGCGGTTATGGCGAGCCGACCTGCCGTCTGTACGATGTTCTGACGCTCTGCAGATACATCCGTGAGGTTTGTGATACGCCCATCCGTATCAACACCAACGGTCACGCTTCCATGATTCTCGGAGAAGATACCGCGCCCCTGTTCAAGGGACTGGTGGATACCGTTTCCATCAGCATGAACTCGGCCGATGCGGACACGTATTACAAGCTTTGTCATCCGAAATTCGGGGAAGATACCTATGTGGGTGTGCTGAAATTCGCCCGTGATGTCAGCCGTTATGTTCCCTCGGTGGTGCTTACCGTAGTGGAAGGTACCATTCCGGCGGAGGATATCGAAAGATGCAGAAGCATTGCGGAAGAACTGGGTGCGGGCTTCAGAGTGCGTGAGTATGAATAAATTCTGAAACAGCAAAGGTACAGAGTGAATCGGACATCGGTTTCTCTGTACTTTTTGTATTTCCATGTGTGGTTCGGATGGATCGGGGGAAGATTTACTTCTTTGGTCTTGACATTTATTTCTGTATGTTATACAATATAGGAAAACTATTAAAAAGGAGTAATTATATGATAAAACTGGAACGCACAAGCGTTATGAATTTTGAAAATGCAGTCCGCGGTGCCCGGAATCCTTTTAACAGCTGGGATCGTATGGACAGTGCATATGACGAAAACGGCAATTATGTTCTCGGCCCTAACGATCTGAAGCTCCTGACAACCCTGTGCAAATCCGGTAGTGATGACCGCAAATTCATGCGTCAGATTTTCGTTACCGTTGATATTACCGCACCCTTATACTGGTGGAAGGAATTCGACACCTACAAGGTAGGAACTGTTGCCAATTCTACCAGTACCATGCATAAAATTCATGCAAAAGCTTTTTCCCGTGAAGACTTCAGCTGTGACCGTATGTCCCCTGAGGCACTTGAATGTTTGGATCAGGTGATCGCTCTTCTTGAACAGAAGAGACAGGTATTTGTAGAAACCAAAGACCGTGCTGCATGGGATGATATGATTCAGCTGCTTCCCTCCAGTTATCATCAAATGCGAACCTGTACTATGAATTATGAAAATCTCGTCAACATATACTATGCCAGAAGATATCACAAGCTTCCGGAATGGCATGTGCTCTGTGACTGGATCCGTGCACTGCCCAATGCGGATGTACTGATCTGCAGTCTCCGGGATGAAGTGAATAAGGAGGAATCCGTTTGACACAAACATCTGCGTCTCTCACGCAGTCCGGTAAGGTTCGTGAAGGCAAAAAGGCTGGTATCGTCGGAATCACGGCCAATCTGATTCTATTCATCGGCAAGCTGATCATCGGGATTATTACCGGCAGTATTTCCATTCTCGGTGATGCGATCAACAATATCACCGACGCCTGCTCTTCCGTTCTGGTTCTGATCGGTTATGTCTGTGCAGAAAAGCCCGCGGATAAGGAACACCCTTACGGACACGCGCGGATGGAATATCTCTGCAGTCTGATCATTTCCATTATCATTACCGTACTGGGGATTGAACTCTTCACCAATGCGGTAAAAGCCCTGATTCATCCCGGTGATGCGGTGGTTTATTCTCCGGTGGTGCTGGTCATCATGATCGGGGCCATACTGGTGAAAAGCGGGCTGGCTGTTTATTACAACCATGTGGGCAAAAAGATCGGTTCCCCTTCCCTGCGCGCTTCCGCTATGGACAGTATCGGCGATGTCTGCGCTACGGCTGCGGTGATCGTTGGTATATTCCTTACACCGGTTTTCGGTCCCCGTACGGACGGTGTGCTGGGTCTTGGTATTGCGATATACATTCTGGTTATGGGATTTCTGTTGATCAAGGAATCCGTTGATACGCTGCTGGGTACGGCACCGGATACGGAACTGGTCAAGAAAATCATCGCACGGCTGAAGAGCTATGACGGTGTACTGGGTATTCACGATCTGGTGATCCACAATTACGGTGTGGACCGGTATTTTGCCACGGTGCATCTGGAAATGGCGGCAGATCGGGATATTATGCAGTCCCATGATATTATCGACAATATTGAAGTGGATTTTTCCGAAAACATGGGTATTCACATGGTGGTACATTTTGACCCCGTATGTCAGGATGACGAAAGAGTGACGGATCTGCGGAACAAGGTGCAGGCCATTGCTGCTGAAGTGGCGGCAGAGTTTTCTTCCCCCATTTCCATGCACGATTTCCGGACCGTTTTCGGTCACACCCACACAAATCTGATCTTCGATATTGCCGTATCCCACGATATGCCGCTGACGGATACGGAACTGGTACAGCAGATGCGCGACGAAATCCGCCGTCAGCTGGGGGATCATTACAACACAGTGATCACCATTGACCGGGATTATACGACCAATCGGTATTGACAAAAAAACGTAATGCTTCGGACTTTCCGCCTGCAGCATTACGTTTTCTTTATATACGGTTTTATCGGATCACACGGGCTTCCAGATAGTAACGCTTGCTCTTGGCTTCACCCATGGAGAAGGTTTTCCGCGGCAGAGTTCCGTGGGCATCCACATAGGGGAACAGCTCACCCTTGTCCATACCGTCGAACAGGAAGCCTACGGTATTTTCATTTTCTGCCAGCTGACGGAGGGTGTCGTCGCCGTGGATATAGTCACAGGTTACACCGGGGTGGGCGGCACAGTAGGCATCGATGAAATTCTGCAGGGTTCCCACGGTCAGGGCATGGGTGGGGGAGGTAAAGGCGATATCCTTCGTTTGGCCGTCTGCGATAACGTGGATTTTCTGTTCGCCGGCATCTCCGGTAACAGCGGTCAGTTCTCTCAGCACATCGGCTGGATCACAGTTTATGAGCAGACGGTAGATCGGCTCGAATACCAGGGATTCGTCTTCCAGAGAAGTGATTTCGCACAGTGCCCAGCGTGCGGGGTGATCCTTCACGGCATCGGCACCGTGTGCGGCTTTCAGATTCTCGTAGTGGGCTTTTGCGGCGGCCAGGGAATGATTGCCGTCCCCCATGGCATAGACGACTCCGCCGGCGTTTTCTGCCTCGTAGGCGGCAATCAGTTCCATCAAGGCATCCAGTTTTTCATCTTTGACCGCGTATCCGTGTACGTGGCCGCCGCCCAGCATCAGGTCGAAATCGTACAATGTGTCCATGGCATCCTTTTCAGCGGCCAGTGCGGGAAAGAGTTTCTTTTTGTCTTCGATCAGGATCAGGATATGGGGCAGCTCAATGGCGGCTTCGGAACGTACCTTGCAGCGGGGCGGGATTCTTTCCAGTACCGTTGCTTCGGTGGCACGGATGGGAGAAGCGGAGTCCTTTGCATAGCTGTAGGCCTCCAGATCCAGTTTGCCCACAATACCGTGACGCACGCTTCCGTCGGGAAGGGTCCTTTCCAGATATACGATGCCGTCGAAGGGGATCATGCCCTTGCCGTCGAAGTTTTCCATATTGGTACGGATCTTCGCATTATGGGCAGCTTCCTTTTCAGTGGTCAGGTATGCTTCCGGCAGAATATAGCCGTACGCGGAAGGGAATGTGCCGACAAAGGATGCACATTCGTTCCAATAGGACATTTCGGAAGTAAACTGGTCACAGGCAATAACAGCCCATCTTTCGGCATTATCCTTCTGCGGTATCAGCATTTCCGCCGGTGTGAAAATCGTTTTGTATGTATGCATTTTTATCCTCCCGGACTTTCGGTTTGTTTATAATATTATATCCTTTTTCTCTTCGTATGTCAACCGTCTCTTTTTTCTTTTTACCGTCAGAAGCCTTATGTGAACAGTTATTTCACACAATAAACCAAAACTTCACAAAACCATCAGATAACTCCAAAAAAAATATTACACTTACTTCAAAAACTATTGAATTATTGCCACAATTTTAGTGTATACTATATACGTAAATATTACCTGACCGAATTGACATCTGGGTGTTAACGTTTTTTGTTCCCTCTGATGAGCATAAGATTTATCGACAATACAGTAGTGGTACGGTAGAAATCTTTTCATATGATCAGCGAGCGTATTCGACAACGTCCGCTTAATGGAGGAAATATGGTTATCACCGATATTAAAGTAAGAAAGCTCTTTTCCGACGGTCCCATGAAGGCGATCGTATCGGTTACGTTCGACGGACAGCTTGCGCTGCATGACATCAAGGTCATCAGTGTAAGAGACAAGAATTTCATCGTAATGCCCAGCCGCAAGAATCCCGACGGTACCTACAGAGATATCGCCCATCCCATCAATGCGGACTTCCGTGCTGAAATGGAAGAAATGGTTCTGGCTGCTTATGAAGAAGAACTGGCTAAGGCAGAAGCCGAGGGGGCTTATGCGGATGCGGAACCGTCCTACGAAAACGTTTGATTCCCGTTTTTATAATAAAGCCTGGCTGTACGTTTTTGCGTACAGCTTTCTTTTTTCCGGACTGCTTATGTATATTCGGTATTTCGGTGTGAAATGACGAAAAAATAGTACAAAAATTTTTCTGCATTTCTCTTCCCTTCTATGCAAAAGACAGGAATTGCAAAAATTCTCGAAAAAGACTTTATTTTGCTGAAAAAACATGTTATAATATTACGATACTAAAATTGGGTAATTAGGGTCTGTCCGTGATCCTGCCCGGTTTTGGAAGAATAATTCATACATATCGGGGGAGTTATTATGCCAAAAGATACAAGTATTAAAAAAGTATTGCTTATCGGCTCCGGCCCTATCGTCATCGGACAGGCGGCTGAGTTCGACTATGCCGGAACGCAGGCAGCCAAAACCTTGCGTGACGAAGGAATTGAAGTGGTACTGGTAAATTCCAACCCCGCTACCATTATGACCGACTGCGCTATGGCAGATAAGATTTATCTGGAACCGCTGACGGCTGAAGTGGTAAAGCGTATTATTAAAGAAGAAAAACCCGACAGTCTGCTGGGTACCCTGGGCGGTCAGACAGGTCTGAACCTGTCCATGCAGCTGGAAAAGGAAGGTTTTCTGAAGGAACACGGCGTACGGCTTCTGGGTGTTGCTACCGACACCATTGACCGTGCGGAAGACCGTCAGCTTTTCAAGGATACCATGGAAAAGATCGGTCAGCCCGTTATCCCTTCCGATATCACCACCACCATTGACGGTGCTCTGGCTCTGGCGGACAAGCTGGGCTATCCCGTTATCGTTCGTCCCGCGTTTACCCTCGGCGGTACCGGCGGCGGTATTGCTGCCAACAAGGACGAGCTCTACACCATTGCGGAAAGCGGTATTGCTGCTTCTCCCATTCATCAGATCCTCATTGAAAAATGTGTTTCCGGCTGGAAAGAAATTGAATTTGAGGTTATGCGCGATGCTGCCGGCAATCTGATTACCATCTGCTCCATGGAAAACCTGGACCCCGTTGGTATTCACACCGGTGACAGTATTGTTGCGGCTCCCGCTCTGACTCTTGCCAGCAAGGAATACAATATGCTCAGCTCTGCGGCTCTGGCCATCATTGACGAGCTGAAAATCACCGGCGGATGCAACGTTCAGTTCGCTCTCGATCCCAACAGCTTTGAATATGCTGTAATCGAAGTTAACCCCCGTGTTTCCCGTTCCTCTGCGCTGGCCTCCAAGGCTACCGGTTATCCGATCGCCAAGGTTGCCGCAAAGATCGCCATCGGTTACACGCTGGACGAAATTCCCAACCTGGTTACCGGTACCACCATGGCTTGCTTCGAGCCTTCCGTTGACTATGTGGTTGTTAAGTTCCCCCGCTGGCCCTTTGACAAATTTGTATATGCAAACCGTAAGCTCGGTACACAGATGAAGGCTACCGGTGAAGTTATGGCCATCGGCTCCAATTTCGAAATGGCGCTGATGAAGGCTGTACGCGGTGCCGAAGTCGGTGTGGACAGCCTGAGCCACGAAAGATACAAGGAACGTCCGGATGCAGAACTGGCTTCCCTGATCGCCGAACAGTCCGACGAACGTATCTTCTTCGTATATGAAGCACTCCGCCGTCATGTTATGACCTGCGAGGAGCTTCATGAGCTGACCATGATCGATATGTGGTTTCTCACCAAGATCCGCAATCTGGCGGAAATGGAACTGCGTCTCGGCCGTGAAGAGCTGACGGAAGATCTGTACCGCGAAGCCAAGTTCATGGGCTTCCCCGACAAGACCATCATCCGTATGTCCGGCGTGGATTCCCTGCCCTGGCATATGTATGCGTCCTACAAGACGGTAGACACCTGTGCGGCTGAGTTCCGTGCGGCTACTCCTTACTTCTACTCTTCCTACGATGCAGATGACGAAGCAGCTCCCTATATTGCGGAACACAACACCAGTTCCAAGGGTACTGTAATGGTTGTCGGTTCCGGTCCCATCCGTATCGGTCAGGGTATTGAGTTCGACTACGCTTCCGTACACTGCGTTTGGGCGCTGAAGAAGGCGGGTTATGATGTTATCATCGTCAACAACAACCCCGAAACCGTATCCACCGACTTTGATACAGCGGACAGACTGTACTTCGAGCCTCTGACGCCCGAAGATGTGGAAAACATCATCCGCATTGAAAAGCCCGTTGGGGCTGTGGTTGCTTTCGGCGGTCAGACCGCTATCAAGCTGACCCGGTTCATTGACAAAGCCGGCGTAAAGATTCTGGGTACTTCCCCCGACATGATCGACTGCGCCGAAGACAGAGAACGCTTCGAAGAACTGCTGAACCGTTTTGACATCAAGCGTGCCATCGGTGAAACCGTTATGACCTGCGACGAAGCGCTGGATGCCGCCAACCGCATCGGTTATCCCGTTCTGGTTCGTCCCTCCTACGTGCTGGGCGGTCAGAACATGATCATTGCTTACACCGATGCCGATATCCGTGAATACATGGGTATCATTCTGGCACAGGGTATTGAAAACCCCGTTCTGATCGACAAATATCTGATGGGTATTGAGCTGGAAGTTGACGCGATCTGTGACGGCGAGGATATTCTGATTCCCGGTATCATGGAACACGTAGAACGTACCGGTGTACATTCCGGTGACTCCATTGCCGTTTATCCCGCCCAGAACGTGGATGACAGCATGCGTGACTACATTGTGCAGCACACCAGAGATCTGGCGCTGGCACTGGAAACCAAGGGTCTTATCAACATTCAGTACCTGATCTATCAGGGTGGTTTGTATGTAATCGAAGTAAACCCCCGTTCCTCCCGTACCGTTCCCTACATCAGCAAAGTTACCGGTATTCCCATGGTGGATATCGCGCTGCGCTGCATGCTGGGTGAAAAGCTGAAGGATATGGAATTCGGCACCGGCCTCTTCCCCAACACGCCTTATGTGGCTGTTAAGGTTCCCGTATTCTCCTTTGAAAAGCTCTCCGGTGTGGATACCCACCTCGGTCCCGAAATGAAGTCCACCGGTGAAGTACTCGGTCTGGCAGGTACCTTCGATGAAGCTCTGTACAAGGGTCTGAAGGCAGCCGGATACAAGCTGGGGGCAAAGGGCGGCGTATTTATCACCGTTCGTGACACCGACAAGAGCGAAATCGGCGGTGTTGCCAAGAAGTTCGAAGATCTGGGCTTCCGCATTTATGCTACCGCAAGAACCGGCGAAACCCTGCGCAAGAGCGGTGTTCGTGTGACCACGGTTCACCAGCCCGAAGATTACGGCAGTCTCCCCGGCTCCCTGATCACGGACGGCAAGATCAACTACATCATCTCCACCTCCTCCAAGGGCAGAGATCCGTCCCGTGACAGCGTTAAGCTCCGCAGACTGGCTGTCGAACATGCTATTCCCTGTCTGACCTCTCTGGATACCGCCAATGCGGTTGCAGACAGTATTGCCAGCCGCTGGAACGAAAAGTGCACGGAGCTGGTCAACATCAACGATCTCCGTACCGAACGGGTTACTCTCGATTTCATCAAGATGGAAACCTGCGGCAACGACTACATTTACTTTGACTGCCTGAAGACCCATATCCGCAATCCCGAAGGTCTGTCCATCAAGTTTGTGGACCGTCACTACGGTATCGGCGGCGACGGATGTGTCATCATTGAACCTTCCGATGTGGCTGATGCGAAGATGCGTATGTTCAACCGTGACGGCAGCGAAGGCCGACTGTGCGGCAACGGTGCAAGATGTGTTGCCAAGTATCTGTACGACAGCGGTATTGTGCCCCGCAAGAATATGACCATCGAAACCCTGTCCGGCATCTGCAATGTGGAAGTAACCACCCGTGAAGGCAAGGTTATCCGCACAAAGGGTGACATGGGTAAGGTATTCTTTGATCAGGCAAGCATTCCCGCTGCATTCCCCGCCTGCCCTGCTGACCGTATGATCGGCGTACAGGGTGTTCTGGCGGACAATGATGTTAAGTTCTCCGTACTGTCCGTAGGCAACCCGCACTGCGTGATCTTTGCCAACGACAACGAAAACTTTGCGCTGTCCTCTCTGGATCTGGAGGCTATGGGCAGTGCGATCGAAAACGATCCTCAGTTCCCCGAACGTACCAATGTGGAATTCTGCCACATCATTGACGATCACACCATTCTGGCACGTGTATGGGAAAGAGGTACGGGTGAAACCTACTCCTGCGGTACCGGTGCCTGTGCGGTGGCTGTTGCGGCTATCGAAAATGGTTACTGCTCTGCGGACAAGGATATCACCGTACACCTCAAGGGCGGCGATCTGATCATCTCCTACGACAAGGAAAGCGGCGATGTGCAGATGTCCGGCGAAACTGTGGAAGTTTACCGCGGTACTGTTGAACTGTAATATAATGAATATAAAGGAAAGACCATCGGATTTTCTCCGGTGGTCTTTTGTATTGGTATAATATTTGTGTTGGTATAATAAAGGAAGTGCTGTGCACGGCGGGAGGAGGATTTCAGTTTCTTTTATTTCGTAATAATCAACGCTTTTACACGTTCGCATAGTTTTATAAATTTCGGATGATCGCGAAGAGGGGCAAAATCCTTTCCGTTAAGAACGTCATAATGGTCGTGGGGGAATATGCAATAGCAGCTACTCATGCCACTCATTTCGGTGAAAATATAAATAAATCGCTCTTCGGGACTGTCAGGATTATTATCACGATTCGACCAAGCCTCTTTGGCACGCCATTCCATTCCGTCAAGAAAACGGCAGGACGTTGGCAATAGAACCTCATCCGTAATCATCATTGTATCCTCTAACAGCTTTA
>SVTO01000029.1 GCA_015063745.1 Oscillospiraceae bacterium
CAGCAAAAGTGGCAAAGGCAATAGGCTTGAGTATACGAAAGCCAGCGACTTGAGTCGCTGGCCGGTAGTATTGGGCTTTTAGCCCTTGTGCAAACCACCCGTTTGACGGGTGGTTTTGATTTGGAAAAAACTTATTTCTTCAGAATCTCAGCAGCTTCGGGATTTTCGGCAGCCAGTCGTTCCAGAAGTTTTTGTTTCTTTTTCTTCTGCTTCAGAATGGGCAGAACAACCGCAGCCGCAATGGCAACGACCAGAACAAAGAGGCAGATGTAATCCGCAATTCCGTTCACGTTTTCCCCGAAAATCACACTGGGACGAACATCCTTGTAAGTAGAAACACCCTGAACAGCGGCCTGTCCCTCATAAGTCTCCACAGCCGTACCGTCGGCAGTCAGCGCAATGTGGGAAACATCCAGCTTAGGTGCAGTAAAAGCAGCACGTCCGGCAGTCACATCCAGATCCACACCGCGAACTTCCAGAATATGAGAAGCCTCCACAGCATTGTCAGCCCGGAATTCCCCGCCGAGCAGATGCACGATACGACCGGAAACCGCTGCACCGTCCGGATTGTCCACCGTAATATCCATGGACCCATCCACCAGAGAAAAGTCGGAAGCCACGGAAAATACACCGTAGTCACCGGCATGAATCTCATAGGAACCGTCAACGAGCCGAACCTTCTGGGTGCCGTCTTCGGAATAGAGGTACATCCCGATTTCACCGGCCTCCAGAAACAGCTTGCCGTTACCCTTAAAGGTTACGGTACCGGCACAGGACAGTGCATATTTGGCCGCCTTAATGTAGTTCTCACCCTTGAGGATTACCGTGCAGGAACGGGGCAGACGCAGACCGTAATCATCATTGGTAGTCAGATACAGTCCGTCGAGCTCCAGAGTATCATACCGGTTCTGCCAGTTGTACCCGGGGCCGATCATATTCTTACGAGCCGCCGCCACATCAATGGTGTTTTCCACGATCTGAACCTTAGCGGCGAACACGGGCATTCCGACCGCACAGATGAGCAGTGCCGCCAGACAGAATCCCAGAATCCGTTTCAGTAAAAGATTTCGTTTCATAAAAAAGTACATGCCTTTCCAAGAAAATTCAGTATTGCCTATATTGTATCACATCACAGCCGAAAATGCAAGCCGCAACCTACCGGGGGACTGTGAAATCAAGCTGCCATACAGTCAAAAAATCATTTCCCGCCATCTTCACGCTTTTCCAAAAGGAACATGCAGCGCAAAATCAGCGCATCCGCAATACCGAGAATCAGAACACAAAACTCCAGCGCAACCTGCTCATTGGCTGTCATGAAACTGTAGAACGGCGCAATCAGAAGCATAGCCGCCGAACAGCAGAGACAACAGCAGTACCGTGTCAGTAACGCATTTTTTGTCCGGAATTTCTTGTCAAACCGTGTGGAAAATGCGGAAAAGCAGGTGAGGAACAGAAAGATAACCAACGGAATCCCGGAAAGCTCCATAAACGTCCGCATCGCATTCCACGCCCACTCCGCAAATACCGCATCCGCCCCGGAAAGACTGATATACAGATACCCGAAAACCAGAGGATAAGCGAGGACCCCGGCAATAACCATTCCGAGATTCACCGTGAACTTACGCTTGGCCGGGATTTTTCCGCATCCGAACGTGAACCACACAAGAAATCCCAGCAGCAGAACAGCAATAACAGTGTACATCATTCAATAATAATATCATCCAGCTTGCGCTTGGGAACAAAGTGCAGATTGTGCTTGTCTCTGTAATATTTGGTACTGCCGTCCTTCTGTGCTTCCGCGATGATAATGGTTTCATCGGGAGAAGGCGCACCCAGAGCAATCATCAGTACCGGCACATATTTCTCGGAGATCCGCAGAACCTCGCCCACTCTGTCCGCATCAAAAGAACCGATGCAGCAGCCGGCGTAGCCTTCCTCCACAGCGGAAAGAAGAATCGTCATAGCCGTAATCCCCACATCCACTTTGGAAGAAGCAGGATCGGGGGTAACGGTGGTATCGTGGCAAACCACAACAAAAGCGGTAGGATGCTTACCTTCCGGAGGCAGATTCCAGTCGGGAAGAGCAGCAGCCCAGCGGGTCAGCGGCAGAACCTTTTCCGCCCCCTTCTGATCCAGAATCTTATATTTCAGAGGCTGCAGATTGGCGGCGGAAGGCGTAAGTCTCGCATTGTCCACCCAATTCAGAATTTTGTCAGTCGGCACAGGTTTGGATTCGTCAAAACTGCGGTAACTGCGGTTTTCATAAAGAAGCTCACGTAACATAATTTTCACTCCTGATTCAATCTAAAAAATTGTAAACCGGCATATCCCGGATTATTCGGCGTATTTGGCAACAATACCGCAGATCACCTTCACGGCTGTGTCCATACCTTCTACCGTAACGTGTTCATAAGGACCGTGGAAAGCGTAGCCGCCGGTACCCAGATTGGGACAGGGCAGACCCATGAAGGAAAGCCGCGCACCGTCCGTACCGCCGCGGATGGGAGAATGAGAGGGTTCCATACCCAGAGAACGGATCACCGCATCGGCATTGTCTACGAGATGATAATGCTGCTCGATCACCTCCGCCATATTGCGGTATTGCTCGGCAATCGTCAGAACCACCGTACCGTCACCGTATTTTTCATTCAGTGTCTTTTCGATATGGCACAGCGTAGCCAGTCTGGCGGCAAACATACCGGCATCGTGGTCACGAATAATGTAAGAAACCTTCGCTTCTTCCACATTCCCGGACATACCGATCAGATGGTAGAACCCTTCATACATCTCGGTCTTCGCAGGCGTATCACAGCCGGGCAGCAGAGAATTGATCTCCATCGCCACCAGAGAAGCGTTCAGCATGGTATCCTTTGCACTGCCGGGATGAATATTCACACCATGCACCACAAATTCCGCTCCGGCCGCATTGAAGTTTTCAAAAACGATCTCATTTTCTTCCCCACCGTCCACGGTGTAGGCAAAATCCGCAGCAAACGCGTCCAGATCAAAGGAATCCGCAGAAGAACCGATCTCCTCATCGGGTGTAAAAGCAATGGAAAGTGCAGGATGGGGCAGATTCTTGGTCAGTACTTCTTCGCACATAGTCAGAATCTCCGCAATACCGGCCTTATCATCACAACCCAGAAGCGTGGTACCGTCGGCAGTAATGAGCGTACGGCCGGCCAGAGAGGGAAGATGGGGGAATGTCTTCACGGAAAGTACCTTGCCGCAGCCGATCTCCAGATCACAGCCGTCGTAATCGGCGTGCAGAACGGGATTGACATTCTCACCGTGGTAATCGGGAGAAGTGTCCATATGCGCAATGAACCCGAGGCGCTTGTCATTCTTGCAGCCGGAAGCCGGAATGTGACCGTACACATAACCCTTGTCATCCATAAACGCATCGGCAATACCCATATCGCGCATTTCCTGTACAAGAATCCGCGCCAGATCCTTCTGCCGTTCGGAAGAGGGAACAGCGGAAGATTCTGGATCACTCGCCGTATGTACCTTTACATATTGTAAAAATCTTTCATAAGCTTTCATAAAGTATACCTCATTTCATGGTATTTTGACTTTAACATGATACCGCATAACCTGGAAGAAGTCAAGATAAGATTGGTAAATTTCTATGAATTCCACACACAAAAAAGGGTATTCGGAGCGAATCCGTAAACAAAGTATGAAAATCCCCGAAAACTCTTGCAAATTCAGCGAAAATGATATACAATATAAAGGAGTAAACACTATGAAAATCGAAAAAATCGGCCTCCAGCTCTGGACGGTTCGTGATCAGATGAATAACGCGGAAAACATCCGTGAAAGCTTCCGGAAGATCAAATCTCTCGGATATGATATCATCCAGACTGCAGGATGCTCCATTCCTTACGCCGAATTCGGAAAAATCGCAAGTGAAGAAGGCCTTGAAATCTGCGGAACCCACGACGATATGGGTCTGATGCTCCGCGATCCCGCCAAAGCCATGGAAAACCACCGCCTGTTAGGGACCACCAATATGGGTACCGGCGGATTCTGGCCCTATGATGTACCCGAAGTCGAAGAATTTATCAAAAACGCCAATACAATAGCCGCAAACATCCGTGACCACGGCTTCAAGTTCACATACCATAACCACAATACAGAATTCTGCCGACTGGAAAACGGCAAAAACGCCATGGAAATGCTGGCAGAAGGTCTGGATCCAAACGGTACCTCCTTTGTCCTGGATACTTATTGGGTACAGTACGGCGGGGGGGATATCTGCACCTGGATCGAAAAACTCTCCGGCCGCATTGATATCCTGCACCTGAAGGAAATGGGTTCCACCAGAGAAGCACCCTTTATCACCGAAGTCGGCAGCGGCAATATGAACTGGGAAAAGATCCTCGGTACCGCCATGGAAGCCGGTGTAAAATACTACGTCGTGGAACAGGATGAATGTCCGGGAGATCCCTTTGATTCCATTGCCCGTTCCTCCGAATACCTGCACAAATACTTCATGTAATCCGATCCCCAAAACGGCACTGTACAGACAACAGTGTCGTTTTATATGGAATAAATATAAACTATAAAAAGAGGAAACAGAAATGAAAAAAACAACACTCAGAAGCTACGCCCAGCTGATCGCACGCAAAGGCGTGAATATCCAGAAGGGTCAGGAAGTCATCATCCGCGCCGAACTCGACCAGCCCGAATTTGTGGAAATTCTGGTACAGGAATGTTATAAAGCAGGTGCTTCCTTCGTAGAAGTGGAATGGAGCCACCAGTCTCTGACCAAGTACCACGCCAGATACAGAAGCCAGAAGATCCTGAACCGCATGCGCGACTGGGAAATTGCCAAAATGAAGAACAACGCAGAAGTTCTGCCCTGCATGATCTATCTGACCTCCGAAGACCCCGACGGTCTCAAGGGTGTCAACAACACCAAGCTGATGAAGGCAAGACAGGCAAAATATCCCATCATCAAGCCCATCCGCGAATCCATGGACAATAAGTACCAGTGGTGTATCGCCGGTGTACCCGGAAAAGCATGGGCAAAGAAAGTATTCCCCGGTATGATGGCCAGCACCGCCGAAAAGGAACTGTGGAACGCCATCCTGTCCACCTCCCGCGTAGATGACGACCCCATGGCAGCCTGGGATGCCCACAATGCTGACCTGAAAAAGAAGTATACCTTCCTCAACGACCTGAGAGTGGAAAAACTCCATTTCAAATCCGCAAACGGCACCGACTTCACCGTAGGCATGAACCTTGAATGTGAATTCCACGGCGGCGGAGATACCACCCTCGGCGGCGTATACTTCAATCCCAATATCCCCTCCGAAGAGATCTTCACCTCTCCTATGAAGGGCCAGGCGGAAGGTATTGTATACTCTTCCAAGCCCCTGTCCTATAACGGCGAGCTGATCGAAAACTTCAGCGTACGCTTCGAAGGCGGTAAGGCAGTGGAAGTAAAAGCCGAAAAGGGCCAGAAGCTTCTGGAAGAAATGATCGCCATGGACGAAGGCGCCGCTTACCTCGGTGAAGTTGCCCTCGTTTCCTACGACAGCCCCGTAAACAATACCGGTATCCTGTTCTATAACACCCTGTACGATGAAAACGCCTGCTGCCACCTGGCATTCGGTGCCGGCTTCAACGAATGTCTGAAGGGCTTCGAAAACCTGACCTATGAACAGTGCAAGGAAAAGGGCGTAAATGACTCCATGATCCACGTGGACTTCATGATCGGTACACGAGATATGACAATCGATGCAGTAACCGCGGAAGGTAAGACCGTCAGAATTTTCGAAAACGGAACCTGGGCGATCTGAGTCCGGGAGAGGGAAGTGCCCGGAGAATCAAATGCGGACAAATTGTAAAGAGATCATGGCGAAAGTCCAAAGATATTTACAATAACCACGCAGATTCTCCGGCACGGATATGATATAATATAAGCGTAAGAGAAAACAACATAAGGAGATGGCCCGAATTGAAAGATAAAGTAATGTTGAGCGGCAATCAGAGGGAACCGAGCGACGTGCTGCCCGAACAGACCCTTGCCTTGTTCGGGGATTACCGTAAGCTTCTGGAGATGGACCATCTGTACAATGCCGCCATCAGGGAAATGCAGATCAAACTGGAAACCCTGAACGACGAATTCAAGATCAAATACGAACGCAGCCCCATCCACCATATCGAAAGCCGACTGAAGAGCAAAGCGAGTATCATCAAAAAACTGCTTGCCCGCAATTCGGAAATATCCATCGATTCCGCCAAGCAGAATCTGAACGACATCGCCGGTATCCGCGTTGTCTGCTGTTACATAGACGATGTGTACAGCGTAGCGGATATGCTGCTGCGCCAGTCGGACCTGAAGCTCATCAAACGACAGGACTATATCGAAAACCCGAACTACAACGGTTACCGAAGCCTGCACCTGGATATTCAGCTGCCCATATTTCTGTCGGACAAAACGGAATACGTAAACGTAGAAGTACAGCTGCGTACCGTAGCCATGGATTTCTGGGCAAGCCTGGAGCATGACTTGCGTTATAAAAGCGGCAAGCATACGCCGGAAGAGATCAATATGGAAATGCTGCTCTGCGCCAACGAGATCGCGGAAATCGACAGACGTATGCAGGATATGTACAAGCGCATCCAGAAACTCTGATCATCAAAAAACAAAAACAACACAAAAAGAGCTGCTTCAACGGGAGGCAGCTCTTTCTGTGTTGTTGATTTTTGTATTTTTAAAAATGCCGGGGAAAGAACGTCCGGGTCAATCGTCGACCGGGACAAAATTGAGTTCAGATTAGTCGCTGATATAGGGCAGCAGAGCAACGTGGCGGGCACGCTTGATAGCGGTGGTCAGCTGTCTCTGGTGCTTAGCGCAGGTGCCGGAGATACGGCGGGGCAGGATCTTCGCTCTTTCGGAAACGAACTTCCGCAGGCGGTTGGTATCCTTGTAGTCAATTTCGGTTACGCCGTCAGCGCAGAAAGCGCAAACCTTTTTTCTTCTCTTGTTGGGGCGCATTGCGGGTCTTGCGGAAGAAGTTTCTCTCTCAGCGGGAGCAGCAGCTTCTTCGGTTACAACTTCATTCTTTTCGATATCCATTGCTTATGAAAACCTCCTGTTAATTTTTGGTTTGTGGCGACTGTCAGAACGGGAGTTCTTCGTCGTCTGCGATCTCTTCAAATTTGGGTGCAGCTGCACCGAAGCCGCCATTGGCAGCAGGAGCAGGTGCGGAACTGTAGGGCGCGTAGGTATCGGGCATATAAGGACTCTGAGCGTTCTGGGGTGCATAGGATGCAGCCTGCTGAACAGCCAGAGGACTTTCGCTCTTGGCATCTACGAAGAAAGCCTCATCCGCGATGATTTCGGTGGTAAAGCGCTTCATACCCTGCTGATCGGTCCAGGATCTTGTCTGAATGGAACCAACCACGCAGATGGAGCTTGCCTTACGGAAATAACGGGTGATGAATTCTGCGGTAGCACGCCAGGCGGTTACGTTAAAGAAGTCTGCCTGGGGTTCTTCTACACCGGCCTTTGCACCGTAGCGTCTGTTGACGGCGATGGTGAAGGACGTAACGGAAACTCCGGAGGGGGTTGTCTTCAGCTCGGGGTCTGCAGTCAATCTACCGCCCAGAATAACCTTGTTGAAGTTAAAGTTAGCCATAACAGTTAACCATCCTTTCTGTCCGTATGGAATACGGTTTTCAGGTTAAGCCTCAGCTTTAGCAGAGTTCTTCTCTTCGTGACGGATCACGATGGAACGCATAATGCCGTCGGTAATGCCGAAAATTCTTTCCAGCTCAACGGGGAAGGATGCTTCGCTCTTGAAGTTAACAAGAACATAGTAACCTTCGGGTTTGTCGTTGATGGGATATGCCAGCTTGCGCTTACCCCATTCGGCAACTTCACCGACTGTACCGTTTTCTGCGATAAGTGCAGTGAACTTATCAACGAGCGCTTTGGTAGCCTCTTCAGAAAGATCGGGGTCGATAACATAAAGGGTTTCGTAAGAGTTGATGATCTTTTCCATGTTTATACCTCCCTATGGACTTCAGACCGCTGCTTAGAAAAATTTTCAGCGGCAGAGAGACGGGCACAAAATGAACCCGTTCAGCTAAATATTATAACACATTTTCGCCTGCATGTCAAGTATAATTTTCCTGTAACCCCTGCACGATTTGACGATTTTTCACATAATTCCGGATTCTTTTGGTGCACATTAGATAAAGCCTCCTGAAATTCATCCGAATAGTCATATAAGTCATATAATATATTATAATATTGAAAAAACAACCGTTTCAACCTATTCCCCCAAGCGGTCCGAATGCACAAGATTCTTCTGAAACAACACCGGGTTCATACAAAACGGACAACCATCCAGTCCTAAAACGAACAGAATAACGCCTCCAGAGAAAAAATATCGTGATTTTGCCCGAAAAGCGGAGAAAACATTTGTCAAACCTGCTGTGTGAAAGCGCGATAATCGCCCACGAATTTATCAAAATGGTAAATTTACAAAAAAATGTGAAAAAACACTTGTAACTGGACGCAAAATGGTATAAAATATAACAGAGAAGGGAATTCCCTTCCGCTTAGTTTGTTCCAAAAAAAATTATATATTTCGGAGGATTACACCAATGTCTGTAAAAGTTGCTATTAATGGTTTCGGTCGTATCGGTCGTCTGGCTTTCCGTCAGATGTTCGGCGCTGAAGGTTACGAAGTTGTTGCTATCAACGACCTGACCAGCCCCAAGATGCTCGCTCACCTGCTGAAGTACGATACCGCTCAGGGTCGTTACGACGGTCACACTGTAGAAGCTGACGACGAAGCCGGCACCATCACCGTTGACGGTAAGGTTCTGAAGATCTACGCTGAAAAGAACGCTGCTGACTGCCCCTGGGGTGAACTCGGTGTTGACGTAGTTCTGGAATGCACCGGTTTCTACACTTCCAAGGAAAAGTCCATGGCACACATCACTGCTGGTGCCAAGAAGGTTGTTATCTCTGCTCCCGCAGGTAATGACCTGAAGACCATCGTATACTCTGTAAACGAAAAGACCCTGACTGCTGAAGACCAGATTATCTCTGCTGCTTCCTGCACCACCAACTGCCTGGCTCCCATGGCAAAGGCTCTGAACGATTACGCTCCTGTTCTTTCCGGTATCATGACCACCGTACACGCTTACACCGGTGACCAGATGATCCTGGACGGTCCCCACAGAAAGGGTGACCTGAGAAGAGCACGTGCTGGCGCACAGAATATCGTTCCCAACTCCACCGGCGCTGCAAAGGCTATCGGCCTGGTTATTCCCGAACTGAACGGCAAGCTGATCGGTTCCGCACAGAGAGTTCCCACCTGCACCGGTTCCACCACCATCCTGGTAGCTGTTGTTAAGGGTAAGGACATCACCAAGGAAGGCATCAACGCTGCTATGAAGGCTGCTGCTTCCGAATCCTTCGGCTACAACACAGACGAAATCGTATCTTCCGACGTTATCGGTATGCGTTACGGTTCTCTGTTCGATGCTACCCAGACCATGGTAACCAAGATTGACGAAGAAACCTACCAGGTACAGGTTGTTTCCTGGTATGATAACGAAAACTCCTACACCAGCCAGATGGTTCGTACCATCAAGTACTTCGCAGAACTCAACTAAGTTCCGGAGAACGTAAGCTGCACGGAGAATTCCGAACAGTAAATAAGATAACCGGGTTGTCAAAAATGGACAACCCGGTTATTTTTTGTTAAAACAACGCAATATAAAAAAAACGCTTGCAAAACGAGTATGTATGATGTATAATGACCAAAAAGCAGAATTCTATTTTTTTATATCAGAAATACAATGTCATACAGGAGGAAATATAATGAAAGTAATGGAGTACAGAATTGCCGCTTCCCAGTGGCCCATGGATGCGGAACTCGGCAACAACCGTATCATTGCCGAAGCGCCGGAAGGAAAGTACATCCGGGTAAAGATGCCCTGGCGACGCCGAGATATGCATCCAGAATGTATCGGTATGAAAGTTCGTTTTACACCCACCGGAAAAGAAGCGGAAAAGAATTTCGGTACCGATGAAGTGACCAATATCCGGATCGAAAAAGCGGAACGCGAAGAAGGCATCATTGTATTCGAAGCACCCGTTGCCGGTAAATATGAGATCTACTACTATCCGGGTAAAGTCGGTGGCTGGGTGTATTCTCCCGATGCTGTATATGATAAAGTGGAAGACATGAAAGCGGACGAAGCCTGGCTCGCCGGAATGACGGAAGATCAGGTGAAAGAGGGAGAGGTTCTCTTTTACGAAGCCCGCACCGAGCACGATTCCTATTACCCCATGGAAGTTCCCATGACAGCGGAAGAACTGGCATCCTTTACAGCGGATGATGTACCGTTCAAGGTAATCATGGAATCCCGTCTTCGCTCCATCCGCATGAAGTATGAAATGCCTTACATCTGGACCGAACGCAGTGCGGAAGACCTCCTGACCCTGACCGATACAGCATATGCCAACGAACACTACGTATTCCAGGTGGGCGTATACGGCATAAAGGAAGTCAAGGACATCCGTGTGGACTTCTACGATGCTGCCGGCAATAAGCTGGATACCGATAAATGCATCTGCTTCAACCTGTCCGGTGTGAATACCGACGGTATTCCTTTCGAGATTCACAGAGATATCGCGGAAAAAGAAGTCCTGCCTCTCTGGTGCGGTATTCCCGTGGAAAAGTGGGAAAACGCAGCCGGCAGCGAACTGAAGGTAACAGCCGTAATTTCCGCCGCCAATACGGATTATACCGTAAAATCCGAAATCATTCTGAATGTGGAGAACGACACGATTCCGAGAAACGGTGATAATGATCTGTGGCGTATGGCCCGTCTGTTCTGGCTGAATTCCGATCTGGGTATCAGCGATCAGGTCCTCAAACCCTTCACACCCATTGAAAACGGTGAAGAAGACCTGTCCATGGGACTGATCGGCAAACAGATCATCCCCGGCAGCCTCGGCCTTCCCGAAAAGATCGTCAGCTACTACAACGATGAATGTCTGATCGGCGAAAAGGGAAGAAATGTTCTGAACGGCGGATTCAGTCTGAATATCGAAAAGACCGGTGCAGTGGTCAACAACGACGCAGAATCCCCCGCAGAGCGTGAAATCAGAGGTACCAATACCACCGTAATCAAAACCGAAGCAATCCGCAGTGACATCCGTATCAGCAGCGACATCAAGTACGAAGCCGACGGTCATGTCGACTGTAAACTGTATCTGGAAGCAGCGGAAGACGGCGAATATGCCTTCAACCTCCAGATGTTCGTGGATGCGAAGATGGCGGAATACATGGTCGGTATGTGTTACGAAGGCGGCAAGACCCCCGGCTGGTGGACATACGACTGGAAACACACGGAAGTATTCGGTGAAAACGTATGGCTTGGCAGCGTCCGCGGCGGTATCCAGATCAAGCTTCTGCCCGCCAACGAACAGTGGAGTACCTTCGGCAGCGCCCATATCCTGCCTCCCATGTGGTATAACGAAGGCATGGGCAGCATGAGCATGAAGAAACTGCCGGACGAAGACAAGGTTCTGGTAGAAAGCAAGACAGGCAGGATGCACCTGAAAGCCGGTCAGAAGGAACTGCTGCACTTCCACCTGCTGCTCACTCCCTTCCATCCCATTGACTATAAGTATCACTGGACGGAAAGAATGTCCTGCGGCGGAACCAGAGCTCACACCCAGGGAATTGATAAATTCGACTGGGCGGTAGAGCATGGCGGAACTCTGGTATATCTGCATCACGGGTCTAAGTTTAATTGGAATATCAACTATCCTTTCTTAGAACCGGAAGGACTCAAGGGAGATGTGGATGATGCTCATGAGAGAGGGCTCACCTATAAAATTTACTACACAGTACGCGAACTGTCTAACTATGCTACGGAACTTTGGGCACTCCGCTCATTCGGTGATGAGATTCTGAACATGGATACAAACACTGAAGTAGTGGCAGACTATTGGATGCCCGCTGAAGAGAAGGCTTGCCGTAAAGGTATGTGCTTCAACCCCAACTGGTGGAGAGGCGGTTTGTGGCTGGTAGAACATATGTACGAAGGCTACGTAGGCCAGTGGCATCAGCCTCTGCCCGACGGAAACGTGGACTGTGCTGTACATATGAATGGTGACTCCAGATGGCATAACTACTACGTGGAAGGCATGAAGTGGCTGATTGAAGAAATCGGTATCGACGGTCTGTATCTGGACGGCATCGGTTACGACCGCCGTATCATGAAGAGACTGCGCCGGGTTATGGAAGACAGCGGAAAGAGATGCGACATTGATATCCACAGCGGCAACGACCATCAGGTGGTTTCCTACGGCTACATTTCTCCCGCCAACCGTTACCTCGAACATTTCGTTTACGCCGATTCCCTGTGGCTCGGTGAAGGGTATGCCTATGAAACCATGTCCTACGATTACCAGCTTATTGAAAACTCCGCGATCCCCTTCGGCGTCATGAGCGAAATGCTGCAGGGCGGCGGTAATCCCTACAGAGGTATGGTATTCGGCGAAACCGCCCGTCTCGGCACACAGCCCGTTGTATATGAAATTCTCAAGGTTCAGCGTGAATTCGATATGACCGACACCAGAATGCTCGGTTTCTGGAACCCCGAGTGCCCCGTAGTAGCCGAAAACGACCGCATCAAGGCAACCGCATTCGTAAAGGAAGACGGCAGAGCACTTGTGGCCATGGCAAACTGGTATCCGGATAAGAGAAGCAGTATGGTGACTGTCAATAAGGAACAGCTGGGTATCGAAGGCGACTATGAATTCTATGCGCCCGCCATCGAAGGGTTCCAGGAAGAAACTGTATTCTCCTCTATGGATATGATTCCTTTCGAAAAGAATAAAGGCTGGATCTTCCTTCTCAGACGTAAGTAATAACAAAGGCTGTACTGCTGAAAAAAGGCAGTACAGCCGAACATTCCGGCAGAAAAGAAAAGAAAAACGAAAATTTTGACATTTTTGCTATGGAATCATATTGACATAACGTGAATTTTATGATATTATACTTATATTGATACGTGTAACGATTCGAATATCGGTATCATAAAATTTTATACCAAACGGAGAGTGTATATGGAAACAAAACAGAATTACAAGTATTTTACAGCTCCGCCGATCAACATTCTGATGATCATCGGCCTGGCAGTATTGGTAATCGGTATTATTTTGGTCAGCTTGTTCTCATCGACCCGTATTACCGGTCTGATCGGAATTATCGTAGGTTTTGTTCTTGTGATCGTAGCTTCCGGCGGTAAGTCCACCGATACGGATATCGACTACCAGGTTGCTGAACGTATCAAGGACCTGCAGGAACGTTCCGAAAAGAAGTTCGAAGTATACGAAAAGCACTTCCTGAAGATGCTCAAGCCCATCGACCTGAGAGGTTATGACTTTGAAGCGAAGGAAGAACCCTTCTACTATACCCGCGGCCGTGACGGGAAGCACAGAACCAACTATTTCATGGGCTGCAACCTGATCTTCACCAGCGAAAAGATCTATATGTTCGGCAGACGTTTCTCTCTGACCGACGACCTGATCGACTCCGACATTCCCGTATCCTACTTCTACAACGAACTGGAAAAGGCAGAACTGGAAGAAAAGGTATACAAGACCACCGTCGGCAAGCGTGACGTTGAAGTTCCTTTCTACGTATTCAAGATTATGAAGAAGGACGGAACCGAAGCTCTGCGTATGTGCGTTGACTACGGTGCAGATACCGACAAGGCACTGGAAGACATCACCAGAGCCATCAACGTAAGACAGGTTGAACTGGACAAGAGAGCCAAGGAAACCGCAGAACGCCGTGCAGCATTCCGTGCAAAGATCGAAGCCGAAAAGGCTGCCGATGCCGCTGCTGCAGAAGCCGGTGAACTGGCCGAATAAAATCAAATATACCAAAGGGATGCAGAATTACCTGCATCCTTTTTGTTTGTCTGAATAGGGAAAAGTCTATTGACCTTCACGGGATTTGGGTGTATAATATATAAAGGATAATAGTAAACTGACGTATTACGGCCTTTTTTGGGAAGAAAGGGCTGAAGGAAAACCGATAAGGGGAAATAATGGTAACAATCACAGGCGTACTGCCGCGCTCAAGAGCAGCCAAAAACGGAATACAGCCGGGGGATATCCTGCTGGAAATCAACGGCTATCCCATCAGGGACGTACTGGACTACCGTTTCCGCCTGACCGAAAAAACGGTAACATTGAAACTCCACAGAGAGGCGGAACTGATCGAAGTGACCATCCGCAAGGGCGAGTATGACGACATCGGCCTGGAATTCGGTACCCCTTTGATGGATAAAAAGCACCGCTGTGAAAACGGATGCATCTTCTGCTTCATAGATCAGAACCCGGAAGGTATGCGTGAATCCATCTATTTCAAAGACGACGACTCACGCCTCTCCTTCCTGCACGGCAACTACATCACCCTGACAAATCTGCACGATGAAGACATCGACCGCATCCTGGAAATGCATATCTCTCCCATCAACGTGTCCGTGCATACCACCAATCCGGAACTGCGCGTGAAAATGATGAAAAACAAACGTGCGGGCCAGGTGCTCTCCTACATGAAGCGAATGGCAGATGCAGGCACAAAACTGCGCGGTCAGATCGTATTGTGCAAGGGGATCAACGACGGAGAAGAACTGGACCGTTCCATGCGTGATCTGTGTGCCTTCTATCCCGCCCTCGACAGCGTATCCGTTGTTCCGGCAGGATTGACAAGATACCGGAAAAAACTCCATCCTCTGGAAGCCTTCACCGGTGAAGAATGCCGCAGTATCATAAAACAGATCAATACCTTCGGGGATGCCTGCAGGGAAAAGTACGGTGAGCGCATATTCTATGCCGCGGATGAATTTTATGTAAAGGGAGAGCTTCCTCTGCCGGACGGAGAATACTACGGCGAATATACCCAGATCGAAAACGGCGTCGGCATGCTGACTTCCTTTGAAGAAGAATTCCATACCATGCTGCGGATGCTGGAGGACGACGAAAAACCGTCTGCCAGAGAAGTATCCGTAGCCACGGGCGAAGCGGCATACGGCATGATCACCAGGCTGACCGAGGAACTGGAAAGGGAATGTCCCGGCTTCACCTGCCATGTTCATTGCATAAAGAACAATTTCTTCGGCGGTCATGTCACCGTAACGGGTCTTCTGACCGGACAGGATATCGCAGAACAGCTGAGTGTTCCGGGGAGAAAACTGGGAGAAGAACTCTTCTTATCCAGAACCACCCTTCGCAGTGAGGGAGACCTGTTTTTATGCGGTATGTCACCCGCCGAACTGGAAGAAAAACTGAGCACACCGATCACCTTTACGGAATCGGACGGCGCAGAATTCCTGTGCAGACTGCTCGGTATAGAATAAACGGAAATACAATCGGAAAAGACAGAAAGGCTGTGCCAGAGTGTACAGATTAGGTGAAATATGGGAAAACCGGTAATTGCCATCGTTGGACGCCCCAACGTAGGGAAAAGTACACTGTTCAATAAACTGATCGGTGAACGCCGTGCCATCGTGGAAGACACACCCGGCGTAACAAGAGACAGAATCTACGGTGAAACCGAATGGCGCGGCAAGACCATGATCGTCATCGACACAGGCGGTATCGAACCGAAGACCGATGATATTATTCTGAAGAAAATGCGCGAACAGGCCCAGATCGCCATCGACACCGCTGACGTAATCCTGTTCATGTGCGACATCCGTACCGGCCTGCTGGCGGATGATATGGATATCGCCGTCATGCTGAAGAAAAGCGGCAAACCCGTTGTTCCGTGTATCAATAAAGCGGATAAGATCGGTGACGTGGCACCGGAATTCTATGAATTCTACGAACTTGGCTTCAATATCGACCCCATCGCCCTCTCTTCCCTCCACGGCAGCGGAAGCGGCGATGTGCTGGATGCCGTACTGGAAGCACTGCCGGATTTCGAAACCGAGGATGGCGAGAACGACGTTATCAACGTAGCGGTCATCGGCAAACCCAATGCCGGCAAATCCTCTCTGGTAAACCGGATCCTGGGTATGGAAAGACTGATCGTATCCGACATCGCCGGTACCACCCGTGATGCCATCGACTCATATTTTGAAAACGAACACGGCAAATATAACTTCATCGACACAGCCGGCATCCGCAGACAGAGCAAAGTGGATGAACGTGTGGAAAAATACAGCGTACTCCGCGCCAAAATGGCTATCGAGCGTTCCGATGTATGCCTGATCATGGTGGATGCCAAAGAAGGTATTACCGAACAGGATGAAAAGATCGCCGGTCTTGCGCATGAAGCGGGAAAAGCATCCATCATCTGCATCAATAAGTGGGATGACGTGGAAAAGGACAACAATACAACCAATTCCTTCACCAAAAAGGTATACGAAGCTCTGTCCTACATGACCTACGCGCCTATCATGTTTATCTCCGCCAAAACCGGTCAGCGTGTGGACAAACTGTTCGAGCAGATCAATTACGTCCATAATCAGACCAATATGCGCGCCTCCACCGGTATGCTCAACGACGTACTGGCCGATGCCGTGGCACGTGTACAGCCCCCGTCCGATAAGGGCCGCCGTTTGAAGATCTACTACATGACCCAGGCCAGCGTAGCCCCGCCCACATTTATCATGTTCTGCAACAATGCTGAGCTGTTCCATTTTTCCTATCAGCGGTATATCGAAAACTGCCTGCGCACCACATTCGGCTTCCGCGGCACACCCATCCGCCTGATCGTCCGTCAGAAGGGCGACAGCGAAGAGTAAGCATACACGAAATTACTGAATTACAGGAGAATTGTCCATGTTAAAAACCATCATGTACGACGGCATTTTCGGCTATTTTCTGGCCGGAGTGGAAAAGAATAACGGAATGTTCATCCTTCTGTTTGCCCTTGGCGTCATCGCCAGTATCGTCCTGCCTTATCTGCTGGGCAGCGTAAACTGCGGTATCCTGATCTCCAATGTAGCCTACCACGACGACATCCGCAAATACGGAAGCGGAAACGCCGGCTCCACCAATATGCTCCGAACATACGGCAAAAAGATGGCAGCCATGACCTTTGTCGGCGACTTTGCCAAGGGTATACTCGGCGTTCTGATCGGCCGTATCATGTTCGGCGTAATGATCGGCGCTTATATCGGCGGCCTGTTCTGCGTCCTCGGCCATATTTTCCCCTGCTACTACAATTTCAAGGGCGGCAAGGGTGTCGCAACCACCGCAGGCATGATCCTTATGACCAACTGGAAAGTATTCCTTGTGCTGATCGCAATATTTGTATTGCTTGTATACATGACCAAGTACATTTCCTTCGGTTCCGTCATGAGCTATCTGATGTACCCCCTTCTGCTCAGCAAACTCCGCCTGGAAACAGATCCCAGTATGGGTATTCTGATTGCGGCAGTGATCATGTGCATCGGTGTATTCATGCACAGAGCCAATATCAAGCGGATCTTCCAGGGCACGGAAAATAAACTTTCTTTCAAAGTAAAGGATAAAAAGCCCGAAACGGAAGAAGAACGAGGCGAGAACGATGACAATACATGATCCCGCCCCGTCCAAAACCGTATCCTTTGCCGAACTGACGGAAAAAAGCGCATCCGCCGGTACCTTTTCCGGGCTTGTCCTGTACCAGCCCACCGAAAAGAACCTGCTGAAAGCCAAAGGAACACTCAGACAGGGAAGAGAGGGCGTCTATCTCCAGCTGGAAAGATTCTGGACGGAAGGCCGCGTAACCCACGAAAACATTCCCCTGCAAAAAATTGCCGAAATCCTGCCCGCCTATCTGGAATCCCAGTTCCGCAAAGCCGATCTGACCGATAAAAACGGCAGCGCATCCCTGATGATCTCCTCCAAGGGCAAAATCACCTTGCTGAACCGCGGAAAAATCGGTGCATCCGCAGGAGAAGCGGAAGCAGTTCTCCACGGCAATGACCGTAAGAAAAAGCATCTGCTGGACGGCACGGAACCTTTCCTGCAGGCTCTGGACATCGCCGACAAAAACGGCCGGATCCATGACAAACGGCAGGCAAAGTTCCGCCAGATCTGCCGCTTTACCGAGTATATCCGTGATGCCGTACCGGAACTGCCGGAAACCGGTGTCCTCCACGTAGCCGATCTGTGCTGCGGCAAAAGCTACCTGAGCTTCGCCGTGTACCATTATCTCACCGCCGTATGCGGCAGAGAAGTGAATATGGTCTGCGTGGATCTGAAGGAAAGCGTAATCGAAGAATGTGCTTCTGTGGCGAAAAAAATCGGCTACGACGGCATGCACTTCATCTGCGGCAATATCTTCGAATATAAACCGGAGAACCCACCAGCCATGGTCATCTCCCTCCACGCCTGTGATACAGCCACCGACGCCGTCCTGGAGGTAGCCATGCGTGAAAAGGCCAAAGTAATCCTCTCAACCCCCTGTTGTCATCATGACATGAACAAGCGTCTGAACTGTGCTGCGGTGGATTTCATCGGCGAACGTCCCATGCTGCGGCAGAAATTCTGCGATGCGGCAACCGATGCCCTGCGCCTGCTCAGACTGGATGCCATGGGCTATAAAACCGACGCCACGGAGCTGATCGACCCGGAAGAAACACCCAAAAATATCCTGCTCCGCGGTTATCTGAAGCCCCATTTCAAGCGCGGCAGCAAAGAAGCGGCCGAAAAGTGGGAACGCTACAGAAGCACATATCTGTTCTTATACGGAGAAGAACCGCCGGCTCTTCCCGAGGCATAAACGAAAACCAACATACAGAAAGGGAACGACTATGAACTTACAGGAAGCCATTGTAAACATCGGCAGATGCGATATTTCCGCCGAAGACCGTTTGAATGCACTACGGGAAATCGCCGGACATCTAGATGAAATCGACCGTACCGAACCGGGTGTCTTTGTGAACAACCACATCCATACCTGCTATTCCTTCTCCCCCTACACCCCCACCTCCGCCATTTTCTATGCCTGGAAAGCAGGTCTGCGTACCGCCGGTATCATGGACCACGACAGCGTAGGCGGTCTGAAGGAATTCATCGAAGCGGGCAAGATCATGAATATGCCCATCACCTGCGGCTTTGAATGTCGTGTAAACGTAAAGGGAACCACTCTGGAAGGCAAGCGCCTGAACAACCCCGACCAGAAATCCTGCGCATATCTGGCCATGCACGGTATCCCGCACCAGAATATCGACAGAATCGAAGAAAAGCTGGCTGACGTGCGTGCCAAGAGAAACGAAAGAAACCGCAAAATGTGTATCCGCATCACGGAAATTACCAAGGCAAACGACATCACTCTGGATTTCGATAGGGATGTATATCCCATTTCCATGGCACACGAAGGCGGCAGCGTAACGGAACGTCATATCCTGTATGCCCTGACCAAGAAGATCACCGCCCGTTATCCCGACAGAAACGAAGCCTGCGACTTCATCGAAAAGCTGACCGGCAAGAGCCTCGGTGAAAAGACCAGAGCCAAACTGCTGGAAGCACCGGAAAACTTCTACGAATACGACATTCTCGGTGTTCTGAAGGGACACATGGTAGAAAAGTTCTACATCGAAGCCGAAGAAGAATGTATGAACATCCGCGAATTCACCGCACTTGCCAAGGAAGTCGGCGCAATTTCCGCATATGCATACCTTGGCGACGTAGGAGAAAGCCCCACAGGCGACAAGAAGGCCCAGAAGTTTGAAGACGACTTCCTGCCCGAGCTGTTCGACGAACTGGTAAACTGCGGTTTTTCCGCCGTAACCTATATGCCCTCCAGAAATACCTCCGAACAGCTGGCAAGACTGATGGATTTCTGTCATAACAAGGACCTGTTCGAAATCAGCGGCGAAGACATCAACTCTCCCAGACAGTCCTTCATCTGTCAGGCCCTGGCTGATCCCGCCTATGCACATCTGCGTGTTGCCACCTATGCTCTGATCGGTCACGAAATCGCCGGCAGCGCCAATGCGGATGACTCCATGTTCTCCGATACCACCAAGGCAAAAATGCCCGACCTGTCCGCCCGTACCGCCCACTATGCTAAGATCGGCGGATACGAAGCCTGAACCGAAACGGAAAAAATCTGAAAGGAAGTATACATAAATGAGTCTCGATATTCTCGTAAAATTCTCCAATCAATACGGTACCACCCCCGGATTCGTTCTGGCCGGCGGCGGAAACACCTCTTATAAGGATGCAGATGTGCTGTACGTAAAGGGCAGCGGTACCTCTCTGGCTACCATCACCGCAGAAGGCTTTGTAAAGATGAACCGTGCCGCACTGGCCGCCATCTGGGAAAAGAACTATTCTGCCGATGAAAAGGAAAGAGAAGCGGAAGTGCTGAAGGATCTGATGTGTGCAAAGTGCCCCGGTGAAGACGGCAAGCGTCCTTCCGTGGAAACCATGCTCCACGACCTGTTCCCCCAGCAGTACGTTCTCCATGTACATCCCACCAAAGTAAACGCCGTAACCTGCTCCAAGGGCGCAAAGGAAACCGCACTGGCACTGGTTCCCGGCGCAGTATGGGTGGACGAATGTGAACCCGGCTACATCCTGGCCGCAAACTGCCGTACCCAGCTGATGGATTACAGGAAGGAAACCGGCAAGGATGCGGAAGTAGTATTCCTGGAAAACCACGGTATCTTCTTCGCTGCCAACGACGAAGTAGGTCTGGACGCCCTCGTAAACAGCGTAATGAACGCCATCGAAGCAAAACTGGCCGTACAGCCCGATTTCACACCTGTAGAAGCAGATAAAGCAGCTGCAGCAAAGATCGCCCCCGTTCTTCGTATGTGTTATAACGAAGAAGGCAAAGCCACCGTAATTTTCTCTGCTAACAAGCAGATCATGGCTTTTGCAGAATCCGCAGAAGCTTTCTCCGTACTGAAAGAACCTCTGTCCCCCGACCACATCGTATACTGCAAGGCTGAGCCTCTGTATCTGGAAGAAACCTGTCCCGAAGCAATCAGTGCTGCTTTCCGTGCATTTGTGGAAAGACGCGGCTTCGCCCCCAGAATCATCTTCGTTAAGGGTATCGGTATGTTTGCCGCTGGCGCAAACCTGAAGGAAGCCAAGACCGCCGCTGCCGTATGGGAAGATGCCATGGCTATCGCTGTTCTGGCAGAAAACTTCGGCGGCGTAAAGCACATGAAGCCCGCTCTGGCAGACTTTATCGTAAACTGGGAAGTAGAAAGCTACCGTGCCAAGGTAAGTCTGGCATCCGCCGGCGGTAAGGCACTGGAAGGCAAGATCGCTGTTGTAACCGGTTCCGCTCAGGGTTTTGGTGCAGGTATTGCCCGTTATCTTGCCAAAGAAGGTGCCAATGTGGTAATCGCCGACATGAACGCCGCAGGTGCCGCCGCAACCGCAGAAGAAATCGCAGCTGAATTCGGCGTAGGCACCATTGCAGTATCCGCCAACGTATCCGACGAAGCCAGCGTTGAAAACATGATCAACGAAACCGTACTGAACTTCGGCGGTCTGGATATTTTCGTAAACAACGCCGGCATCGTACGTGCAGGTTCTCTGGAAGAAATGACCAAGGCAAACTTCGAACTGGTAGCTACCGTCAACTACACCGCATACTTCCTGTGCGCCAAGTACGCCTCCGCTGTTATGAAGCTGCAGCGTAAGGTTGCCCCCGAATACATGATGGATATCATCGAAATCAACTCCAAGTCCGGTCTGTCCGGCTCCAATAAGAACTTTGCCTACGCCGGCTCCAAGTTCGGCGGTATTGGTCTGACCCAGTCCTTCGCTATGGAACTGGCCCCCTACGGAATCAAGGTTAACGCCGTATGCCCCGGTAACTTCCTGAACGGTCCCCTGTGGTCCGACCCCGAAAAGGGTCTGTTCGTACAGTACCTGAACGCAGGTAAGGTTCCCGGCGCCAAGACCGTGGAAGACGTAAAGAAATTCTACGAATCCAAAGTACCCCTGGGACGCGGCTGCGAAATCGAAGACGTAGCCAAAGCCGTCCTCTACATCATTTCCCAGAAATACGAAACCGGTCAGGCAGTACCTGTAACCGGCGGTCAGGAAATGCTGAAGTAATTGGAATGAAGTGAAGCAGGGAGGGAGAAACTTTTGGCGAAAAAGTTTTTCCCTCCCTGCACCCGACCTTTTCAAAAAACTTACATAAACAGGAATAAGAAAAAGTGGTGTCCGTTTTTGTGGGCACCACTTTTAAATTCAGATGTTCTTTTCGGCCAGCATGGCAAACAGCAGGCAGAGAAGCTTGTCAAGGGAGGAGAGGGTCATCATTTCATCGGGGGAATGGAGGTTGCGGATGTCGGGACCGATGGAGATGATGTCCATGTCGGGGATCTTCTTCATGAACAGACCACATTCCAGACCGGCGTGAATCCCAGCGATCTTCGGTTCCGTTCCGTAGAGCGCGGTCCATTTCTTCTTATAAAGCTCCTGCATAACGGAATGATCGCGGAAAGCCCATCCCGGATAACGGTTGTGCAGCTCCATCTGTGCACCGGAGAGGGAAGCACAGTAATGCAGCAGAGCTTCCATTTCGTCCACACCTTCTTCGTTGAGGGAGCGGACAAATACATTGACCGTCACGGAATCCGCATAAGTGGTAAGAATACCCACATTCGCAGAGGTTTCCACCAGATCGGGAATATGCAGACTCATGTTCTGTACTCCTGCGGGAACCAGATGAATCAGCGCCAGCACTTTGACTGTATCTTCGTCGGTCATAGGCTCAAACTCCGCTTCGGCAGCAGTCAGGGTTATGCAAAGATTCTTATCCTCATCCACAAGGTTCTTGCTCAGTACGGCAGTCTGCGCATACAGTTCCGCCTGCAGTACATCGCAATCCGCCGTTGCAGCAAACACAGCCGTACATTCTCTGGCAATTGCATTTTCCTTGTTGCCGCCGTTTAGACTGATCAGACGGATACCGAACTTGTTATGCAGAATCCCGCAGAGCTTTGCCGTCGTTACAGTTGCCATTTTTCTGTTTCGGTGAATATCCTCACCGGAATGACCGCCTGCCAGACCGTAAAGGGACAGCTTCCAGATTTTTTCATCCGCAGCAGTTTTTTCCCGCTTCACAGGCAGAGTCAGCAGAGAGCGCACACCGCCCGCACAGGCAACGGTAGCTTCACCTTCACCGGCAGAGTCCAGATTGATCATATGTCTGCCGATAATGCAGGAAGTATCCAGATTCTCCATACCGGTCATACCCGTTTCTTCATCGGAAGTAAAGATGCATTCCAGCATGGGCGCTTTCAGATCTTTCTTTTCCAGAAGAGCCATCATAATCGCTACGGCAATTCCGTTATCTGCACCGAGGGTTGTGCCGTCAGCGTGTACAATATCCCCCTCTACGATCACCTTAATGGGATCCTTCAGAAAATCATGAACTGTATCGCTGTTGGCTTCACAAACCATGTCAATATGCCCCTGAAGAACCATGGCGGGCACATCCTCGTATCCTGTAGCGGCAGGGCGCCGAACGATCACATTATTCGAGTTATCCCGCTGCACAAACAGCCCCAGCTTACCGGCAAAAGCTTCAATGTGATCTGCGATTGCCTTTTCATTCCCGGAACCGCGTGGAATAGCGGAGATCTCTCTGAAAATATCCATAACCCGACCGGTATCCGGACAGGTGAAAGAGCAGGAACAATTATTCATATATATTACCTCACAAAAAGATGATGGATGATTGGATCGGCGGAAGAAACCACCTATAATATGGTACACCAGATATGTTAAGAAAATATAACAACAGCGTGAACAAACTGAATAATCCATAAAGTTTCAAGCAATAGGGAATCCAAAAAGACCGAAATCCCCTATTTTCCGGAAAATAATCGGGAAATCTTTCCGAATACATATTTCCACCGGACGAATTTTGTGATATAATGTATATATGAATGCATATTCCGGCAAAGAATACATACAGTCGCAGAGGTGTAAAAATATGGCCTATATCAAAAGAGGAATCCTTGCGGTTCTGAAAGAACTGATTATAAAACAGAAATCCCGGAAATTCCATTCCGCAGTCATTCTTGCTGCCGGAAACGGTGTACGCTTCGGCGATGAAAACGGCAAGCATTTCGTACTTGTGGACGGTATCCCCGTTGTCGTACGCTCCGTGCGTGCTTTTGAGGAGTCCCCGTTGATCGATGAAATCATCGTTGTTACCAGAGAAGATGACATCGGTGCCTGTGAACAGCTTTTTCGCGAATCCGGATTCACCAAAATCAAATGCGTAATCGCAGGTGGAGCGGACCGTCAGGCATCCGCCAAACTCGGCTTTGATGCTATCAACCCTCACGCGGATTTCGTCTCCATCCACGACGCCGCCCGATGTCTCGTTACCCCTGCCATCATTGCCGATGTAGCCGCAGAAGCCTACACTCATGGCGCTGCAGTTGCGGCAGAACGTGCAGTGGATACCATCAAGCGTGCCGATGAAAAAGGCTTTATTACAGAAACCCTTGACCGCAATATCGTTTGGCTCGCCAAAACCCCCCAGACCTTCATGGCTGATATGTACCGTGCGGCAGTATATACTGCCGAAAAAGACGGTATCCGCGCAACGGATGACTGCGCCATCGTGGAACGGCTGGGATTCAAAATCAAACTGGTAGACTGCGGCTGGACGAATATCAAGATCACATACCCCGACGACCGTGTACGTGCGGAGCATATTCTGCGGCAGCGTGCGGAAGAGGAGGAAGCCTGATGCGAATCGGACACGGGTATGACGCCCACAGATTCTGTACGGATAAGAAAATGCGCCTCGGTGGTATCACGATCCCTTGCGAATGGGGATTCGAAGCCCACTCCGACGGTGATGTACTGATTCATGCTCTGGCCGATGCACTCCTCGGAGCTGCCGGCGAGAGGGATATCGGCAACCTGTTCCCGGACAACGATCCGACCTATAAAAATATCGACAGCCGGATCTTACTGCGAAGAGTCTGTGAAATTCTGAACGAAAAGAACCTGAGTATAGACTACGTCGACGTAACCATCATTGCCCAGAAGCCCAAACTGGCACCATACATCGAACCGATGCGCAGGGAACTGGCAGGGCAGATGCAGATCCCGGAGGAACGTATCAATGTAAAAGCCACCACGGAAGAAAAAATGGGCTTTACGGGAAGACTGGAAGGGATCCGTGTACACGCCGTATGTCTGCTGAGCGAATAAAAAAACGGCTCTGCGGTATAAACCGCAAAGCCGGATCTATGGAAACGCGGCAGAGTAAGTACCGCGGAGAACAGTTTAAGCGGCAGAAATACCTGCCTGTTTACAGAATATGCTGTCCGGCGTGAATTGTGTTATCCGCCACCGCAGCTGAAAACCGACAAAAACGGATATTCCATGAAAATAGCCGTGAAATTATCCGAAGGAAAACAAGTACGTAAATAAAGTGAAGAAAAAACTTTTAAGGAGAATCAACATGGTAAGAGAAATGAAAACTGCGCCTTCCATACTGGCGTGTGATTTTCTGCATTTGCAGGATGAAATGATAAGAGCCGAACAGGCAGGTGCTGACTGGCTTCACTGCGATGTGATGGACGGCGTCTATGTACCCAATATCAGCTTTGGTTTCGATATTATCAAAAAGATCCATACCGTGACCAACCTGCCGCTGGACGTACACATGATGACATCCGTACCGGAGAAATATCTGCAGGAATTGAAGGACGCCGGCGCCTTTTCCGTTACCCTCCACAACGATGTAATGGAAACGGATAAACTTGTGAAAACGCTGGATGAGATCAAATCCCTCGGCATGAAAGCGGCAGTTTCCCTGAAACCCAAAGTGCCCGCAGAAGCCGTAGAAGCACTTATCCCGCTTTGCAGTATGGTGCTGGTCATGACCGTGGAACCGGGATTCGGCGGACAGAAATTCATGGAAGACATGCTGCCCAAAATCGACTCTATCCGCAACATGGCGGAAAAGACCAACCCGATGCTGGACATCCAGGTGGACGGCGGTATCGGCAGCGCTACCATCGGTGCCTGTGCAAAAGCGGGAGCAAATGTATTTGTCGTAGGAACCGCCTCCTTCCGCGCACCGGATATGAAGGCAGCCCTTTCCGAAATGAAATCCATTGCAGAAAAGGCCGCAGAATAACGAAAACATTGCGAACTTTTTGCGGTTTTTCGGTGTGAAAAGCTCTCTGTGGGTGAAAATGCTTAGAAAAGTCCGAAAAATACACAAAAATATAGAAGAAGTAACAAGCAGAAAAATCAAATTTACGCTACAAAAAAGTCATTTTATATGGTATAATAATAATGACAAATTGTGCAGTCAGCGGACAGAATGCGCTGAATTGCCGTGAAAACCAAATTCGAGTGTATATGATTCAGTAATTTAAGAAAAAAGAGGGGTATAGTTATGAGCGACAGCTTTTTCGGTGAACTGAGTGTAATTGGCATGCCCGGTTGTGAATCCTTTGTGGATCAGGTGGATTACTACCTTCGCGAATGGAGACGACACGACGATGAAGGAACCTACATCACTACGGCGGATTGTCCCCGTTTCGGATCCGGTGAAGCGAAGGGCCTTCTGCATGAATCCATGCGCGGACACGACGTTTACATCTATTCTGACTGTTTCAACTACGGTGTTACATATCGCATGTACGGTAAGGAAGTGCCCATGAGTCCCGACGATCATTTCCAGGATCTGAAGAGAACCATCGCGGCCATCGGCGGTAAGGCGAGAAGAATTACCGTAATCATGCCCATGCTGTATGAAGGCAGACAGCACAAGAGAACCACCAGAGAATCCCTGGACTGCGCCATCGCACTGCAGGAACTGGTGAATATGGGTGTATCCAATATCATCACCTTCGATGCTCACGATCCCCGTGTATCCAACGCTATCCCGCTGACCGGCTTTGACAACGTAAGACCTACCTATCAGATGCTCAAGGCTCTGGTGAGAACCATTCCCGATATCTCCCTGAACCATGACGACATCATGATCATCGCACCCGACGAAGGTGCTATGTCCCGTACCATGTACTACGCATCCGTTATGGGTCTGGATCTGGGTATGTTCTATAAGCGCCGTAACTACACCGTGGTAATCGACGGCAAGAACCCCATCGAAGCACACGAATATCTGGGCAAGGATATCCGCGGCAAGGACGTTATCGTAATCGACGACATGATCGCCTCCGGTGACTCCATCATCGACGTATCCAAGCAGCTGAAGGATAAGGGCGCAAAGCGTATCTTCCTGTTCGTAACCTTCGGCCTGTTCACCAATGGCTTTGAAGTATTCGATAAAGCATACGAAGAAGGTATCATCACCAAGTGCTTCTGCACCAACCTGACCTACCACAGTCCCGAACTGCTGACCAAGGAATGGTACGCAGACGTAAATATGTGCAAGTACGTAGCGCTGCTGGTTGATACTCTGAACAAGGATAAGTCCATCGGCACACTGCTGAATCCCGTGAAGAAGATTCACGGCATCCTGAATAACCAGGCACTCAAGCACGACGAAGACGCACCTTTCAAAGAAGAATAATAGAAATAACAGAATCAGTATAAAGTAACCCTCAACGGACAAACAGCGGAGAGGGAAGAATAAGGAACGAATATGCAGAATTTCAAGAAAATAACCGCCGAAAAGCTGCAGAACGCACTGCAGGAAGTGTATCAGCTGGAAAACACCGTGGCAGAGCTGACCGAAGCACTGGAATATCCCCCGGACGAAACGCTGGGTGACGTAGCATTCCCTTGCTTCCGTTACGCGAAATCCCTGCGCATGGCACCGCCCAAGATCGCCTCTGCACTTGCTGAACGTATCAGCGGCGAAGAATTCACCTCCGTAACTGCGGCAGGCGGATATGTAAACTTCAAAATCTCACCGGCTTACCTGGAAAAGAACGTACTTACCGCTGTGGAATCACAGAAGGAAAACTACGGCGGATCCGACTTCGGTAAGGGAAAGACCGTAGTCCTGGACTACTCCTCTCCCAACACCTCCAAGCCCTTCCACATTGGTCACCTCGGCACCACCGTTATCGGTCACTGCCTGAAGCTGCTGCACCAGTTTGTGGGATATGACTGCGTAGGTGTAAACCACCTCGGCGACTGGGGTACCCAGAACGGAAAGCAGATCGTTGCATTCCGTAAGTGGGGTAATAAGGAATATGTGGAACAGAAGGGCTGCGACGGCCTGGTGGAACTCTATGTAAAGTTCCATGAAGAAGCCGAAAAGGATCCTTCGCTGAACGATGAAGCCAGAGCGGAATTCCGCAAACTGGAAGATCACGTGCCGGAAAACATCGAACTGTGGAAGTGGTTTTTGGACATCAGCTTCAAGGAATACGAAGTTACCTATAAGCAGCTGGGCATCACCTTCGACAGCTACAAGGGCGAAAGCTTCTACTCTGACAAAATGGACGCACAGATCCAGATTATGCGTGACAAGGGCCTTCTGAAGCTGGACGACGGCGCTTCCATCGTGGATCTGTCCGAATACAATATGCCCCCCTGCCTGATTCTGAAGAAGGACGGTTCCTCCCTGTATCCTTCCCGTGATATCGCCGCAGCGGTATACAGAAAGAATACCTACGATTTCGAAAAATGCATATACGTAACCTCATCCGCCCAGAGCCTGCACTTTGCACAGTGGTTCAAGGTGCTGGAAATGATGGGCTACGACTGGTCCGATAAGCTGGTGCACGTACCCTACGGTACCGTAAGCATCGGCGGCGAAAAGCTGGCCACCCGTACCGGCAACGTGGTTCTTCTGAAGGATCTGTTCCGTCAGGCAATCGAAAAGGTTACCGAAATCATGAACGAAAAGAACCCCGATCTGCCCAATAAGGAAGCTACCGCAGAAGCAGTAGGTGTTGGCGCAATCGTGTTCAACTACCTGTATAACAGCCGTATCAAGGACATCAACTTCACCATCGAATCCGCACTGAGCTTCGACGGCAGTACCGGTCCTTATGCCCAGTATACCTACGCAAGAACCTGCAGTATTCTGGAAAAAGCGGCACAGATGGAAAAGAACGGAAATGCAGGCATTACTGCCGACGAAGAAGCAGCCGTGCTGAAGGTTCTGGCCAAGTTCCCGGAACGAGTTCTGCAGGCTATCGAGGAATACGAACCCTGCGTAATCGCAAGATACGTAATCGAACTCTGCACTGCATTCAACCGCTTCTATAAGGCGTGCCCCATCCTTTCCGCAGAAGACGAAAACACACGTGCCTTCCGTCTGCGGATCACTTCTGCCGTAAACACCGTACTGGCAACCGCACTGCATCTGATCTGTATGAAAACACCTGAAAAAATTTAATTTCCAAAGAGGTTATATAATATGTCCGGACATAGCAAATGGAATAATATCAAGAACAAGAAAGAAAAGACCGACGCCCAGAAAGCGAAAATCTTTACCAAGATCGGTAAGGAAATCGCAATCTGCGTAAGAGACGGCGGCGGAGACCCCAGCACCAACGGTAAGCTGCGCGACCTGATCGCAAAGGCTAAGGCCAACAACGTGCCCAACGACAACATCGAACGTGCCATCAAGAAGGCAACCGGTGCCGATGCCGTACAGTACGAAGAGATCACCTACGAAGGCTACGGTCCTTCCGGTGTAGCTGTAATCGTAGAAGCCGCAACCGACAGCCGCAACCGTACTGCTTCCGATGTACGTCATTATTTTGACAAATACGGCGGAAACCTGGGCTCCAACGGCTGCGTAAGCTATATGTTCGAAGATAAGGGTGTCATCATCCTTCTCCGTGAAGATAACGAAAACGTTGATGAAGACCAGCTGATGGAAGATGCACTGGAAGCAGGTGCAGCAGACTTCTCCTCTGACGAAGATGCTTTCGAAATCACCACCGAAGTGGCTGACCTGACCGCAGTACGTGACGCTCTTACTGAAAAGGGTTATAAGATCGAATCTGCTGAAGAAGATAAGATCCCCAACACCTACGTAACTCTGGAAAACGAAGACGACATCAAGAACATGAACCTCCTGATCGAACATCTGGAAGAAAACGACGACGTTCAGGAAATCTACCACAACTGGGAAAACTGCGACTGATAGAACCGAAAAGGCGTGTAATAACTGCACGTCTTTTCTTTTTTTGTAAAATAAAAGAAAAAATTACGCAGAAAAACTTGTAAGCGGGAGAGAAATATAGTATACTATTAAATATAAAATCAAGCAGAATAACTGCAAGAAGACAGGAGTCCATATGAGCTATATATCTTTCCCGGGACTGGGTATCGAACCGTTCCATATAGATAAAGTCGCATTTTCTCTGTTCGGCAGAGACGTAGCATGGTACGGCCTGCTGATTACTGTCGGCATGGTACTGGCGGTATTGTACGGCAACTATATCGGCGTAAAGCGTGAGAAACTGAAGAGTGATGATATCATGGATCTCGCATTTATCATTATTCTCTTCGGTGTGCTGGGCGCCAGACTGTACTACATTCTCTTTAAACTGGATCAGTACATCGTCACATCCGGTACATTCCTTGAAAACCTAAAAGATACCCTCTACAATATGGTGGCCGTATGGAACGGCGGACTTGCCATCTACGGCGGCATCATCGCAGGCCTTATCACAGCCTTCCTGTTTGCCAGAAAGAGAAGAATCCCCTTTGTCAAATTCTTCGATCTGCTGGCCCCCACCGTCATGATCGGTCAGATCATCGGAAGATGGGGCAACTTCATCAATATGGAAGCTTACGGCAGCGAAACCGACCTTCCGTGGCGCATGGGTCTGCTGGTCAGCTATGACAAAACCGGCCCGGAAACCGGCATCTGGAATCAGGAAATCTATGTCCATCCCACATTCCTGTACGAATCCCTGTGGAACCTTGCGGGTTTCATACTGCTGAATATCCTGTACCGCAAAAAGAAATTCAACGGTCAGATGTTCGCCTCCTATTTGGTCTGGTACGGATTCGGCAGAATGCTGATCGAAGGCCTGCGCACCGACAGTCTGATGATCGGTCCTTTCCGTGTTTCCCAGCTTGTTGGCCTTGCATCACTTGTCATCGGTATCATTATTTTCATAATGAACCGCAAAAAGCTGCGCGGCAATAAAGAAGAAGCATACGAAAACGTATATAAATCCGATGCGGAAACAGAAACTTCTTCTGAAAATAATACAGCTATCGAAAACAGCACAAACATATATAACAAGGAGTAAATCATGGCAAAAATCATTGACGGTAAGAAAATCGCAGCAGACGTACGTGCCGATATCACCGCACGCACATCAGCATTTGTAAAAGAAAACGGGTATGCACCCGGACTGGCAGTTGTAATTGTAGGCGAAGACCCGGCATCCCAGGTGTATGTACGCAACAAAAAGAAAGCCTGTGAAGATGTAGGCTTCTATTCCGAAGTTCATGAAATGCCCGCCGAAACCACAATGGATGAACTGCTTGCCAAAATCGAAGAACTGAAAAACAATGCAAAAATTCACGGCATCCTCGTACAGCTTCCTCTGCCGAAGCACCTTGACGAAAAGGCCGTAATCGCCGCAATTCCCCCGGAAAAGGACGTGGACGCATTCCATACCATCAATACCGGTAAAATCATGCTGGGCGAATACAGCTTCCTGCCGTGTACACCCGCCGGTGTCATGAAGATGCTGGAATATGAAAACATCGACGTAACGGGGAAGGAATGTGTTGTAGTCGGCAGAAGCAATATCGTCGGCAAACCCATGGCCATGCTCTTACTCCATCAGAACGGTACCGTAACCATCTGCCATTCCCGTACGAAGGATCTGGCTGAAGTAACCCGTCGGGCCGATATTCTGGTTGTCGCCATCGGTAAAGCAGATTTTATAACGGGCGATATGGTCAAGGAAGGGGCAGTGGTCATCGATGTCGGCATGAACCGCAGAGCTGACGGAAAACTGACCGGAGATGTGGATTTCGCTACCGTAGAACCCAAAGCATCCGCCATCACTCCCGTTCCCGGAGGCGTTGGACCCATGACGATCACCATGCTGCTGGAAAATACCCTGACAGCGGCAAAAACAGGGAAATAAACGAAAAAATCAAGAAAAATAATGTCAAAAAACCATTGACATACGCTGTGATCTGTGATATAATATATCCTGCCGCATGATGTCAGGTTGCAAATAATTGCGTGAAAAACCGTGATTTACCTGCTCAGCGAGTTCACAAAAAGAAAGTGAGGTGCTTTTCAATGTTCGCAATTATTGAAACAGGTGGAAAGCAGTACAAGGTCAGCGAAGGTGACGAAATCTTCGTTGAAAAGCTGGATGTAGAAGCAGGCGCAGAAGTGAATTTCAAGGTTCTCGCTATCTCTACCGATGCTGGTTTTAAGGTAGGTACACCTGAAGTAGAAGGTGCATCTGTATCCGGAAGCGTAGTTAAGAATGGCAAGGCCAAGAAGATCTACGTTATGACCTACAAATCCAAGAAAAACGAGAAGAAGAAGATCGGTCACAGACAGCCTTATACCAAGGTAGTGATCAACAAGATCGCTCTTTAATTACCGTAGCGATCCATCCGCAAGAGTAAATTCTGGTTGGAGCATGATCCATGACGAAAGTAACATTTTACCGGCATAACGGTATATTCTGGGGATTCCGCGAAACGGGACATACGGGATTCGGAACAGAAGGCGATGACATACTGTGTTCCGCATTGTCAGCCATGACGATGCTTCTGCTGAACACATTGGAAATTGCCTACAAAGCCGATTTCGATTATATCATAGACGATAAGGACGCATCCGTAACCGTAACCTGCAAGAGCGCACTGCCGAATGGTAATGCGGACGAAAAGGTACAGTTTGCGGCAGCGGGACTATTTGAAGGGTATTATTACCAGCTTGTGGATTTAACGGAAGAATATTACGAATATCTGGATGTGACAATACTGGAAAAGTAACGGATTTCTCAAAATTGAATTAGGAGGAAATAACAATGATCAGATTAGGTTTACAGTTCTTTGCGCATAAAAAAGGTGTAGGTTCTACCAAGAACGGTCGTGACAGCGAATCCAAGCGTCTCGGCGTAAAGACTGCAGACGGCCAGGCCGTAACCGCAGGTAACATCATCATCAGACAGAGAGGTACCAAGATCCATCCCGGCAACAACGTTGGTCGTGGTTCTGACGATACTCTGTTCGCTCTGATCGATGGTAAGGTTAAGTTCGAACATATCGCCGGCGGCAGAAGACAGGTTAGCGTTTACGCTGAATAATTCTGCATCCGCAATATTGCTTAGCCGATTTCAATAAGCAAAAGAAAAAGCCGCGTGTTTTATGCATGCGGCTTTTTTGCGTACAGTGAATCAAATTACAAAGAAAAGTGGTTGACAAGCGAAAATATATGTGGTATTATAACGACATATAACCCCAAACGAAACAAATAAACTGAAAGGAATTGTTATGGGAAACTTTGTGTTATCGCCTGCTCAGAAAAGAATGTACGACAGACGCTGGGGCGTATTTAATCATTTTCTGTATTTTGAAAAGAATTACGAAGTACCGGAAGGAGTTGAGCCGGTACAGTTTCACATAGATAACTGGAATAAAAGAGTAGATATGTTTGATGTGGAACGAGTTGCAAGACAACTGCATGAAGTAGGTGCAGGATACTACTTTATTACTATCATGCAGGGTCACAAATATACCCTTGCTCCCAATGCCACCTTCGACAGAATTGCAGGTACCAAACCCGGCGAAGCCTGTGCCAGACGTGACCTGATTGCCGATCTGATTCCCGAACTGGCAAAATACGATATTGACCTGTACCTCTATTATACAGGTGACGGTCCTTATAACGATCCCGTAATCGGCAGAAGAATGGGCTTCCGTTCCTGGTGTGTGGAGCCTATGGAAACCGTCAATGAAGCCTTTCTGGAAAACTGGACTTCTGTTATGGAAGAATATGCTGTCCGTTACGGAGATGCTGTAAAGGGATGGTGGATTGACGGATGCTACGAAGACGGATTCCTCTATAATCAGAAGCTTCTGGCCTATTACGACAGAACCGCCAAAAAGGGAAATCCCAATGTACTGGTAGCCATGAATCACGGTGTCCACGACGATCTCTTCAAGTGGTACGAAAAAGAAGAAATCACCGCCGGAGAGTACAACGATCTGGATTACATTCCCAAATCCAATAACATCGACGGTGCCATGCCCCATATCCTTGCGCCCATCGGTTCTGATGCAAAAGGCAGATTTGCATGGTGCGGCGGCGGATGTCGTTATACAAATGAATATCTGAAGGAGTACGTACGGAAAGTTAACGAAGCCGGTGGTGTTGTCACCATCGATATCGGCATCAAAGACGACAGTACTTATTATCCGGAACAGCTCGAAGCGATCCGCGGTCTGTAAACATAAAAATAAGCAGAAGATATCAAACTAAACCGCCCCAAAATAAACAGACAGCACAAAAAAACACCAAGATAGCAAATCAAGCGATAAACTGGCATCGGAATTCAACCGGTGTCAGTTTTGTTTTGAACTGAATCCTCTGCGAGTTGTAAA
>SVTO01000030.1 GCA_015063745.1 Oscillospiraceae bacterium
TCAGGGCGATTATCCTCTGCATCACAACGAATTAACGAAAGCATGGTTTCCATAAATTTATTCACAGCTTGTTTATGTTCGTTGCTTTCTCCCCACTTTAGCAAGTAGCGTGGGCAAAGTAATGTGTTGAATGCTTGATACAATTGATATCTACGCTCTGGCTCAAATTTTTCTGTATCACCGCGTCGAGAATACCTGTTAAACAACAGTGCGCGCGCGGAGCAATCAAAGGATGTCGTATATCTACCCAAAAAGTCTTCTAAATGTTCTTCATCCTCGATTTCCGCCATTGTTTCTATTACATGTGGATGCATAGGATGGCGTTCCAGATAAGCTTCCGCTAACAAGCGTACCTCGGGAAGTATTTTCGGATCACGAAATGCTCGGTCGTTTCCTTCAACCCACGGACGCCAAGCAGAATCACTGCAGAGATAATTTCTGCGTATATCACGAAGAAGATCAACAATTTTATCAGCATCATAATCTCGTTTCATGCACTCGCGGCGAAGTTCATCAAACGTTTCAACCGCACGTTTTTCTTTTTCGATTTGCGGCATTCCAAGCAGATCATCCACGGTAACGGCAAGTACCCCGGCAATGGCAGGAATCAGTTCCAGATCGGGATAGGTTGTGCCGTTTTCCCAGCGACTGATCGATTGATAGGTGACACCCAAACGATCGGCAAGTGCTTCCTGCGTCAAATCGTGTTTCTTTCGGAAGTTACGTATATTTTCTCCGATTGCAAGTTTCATTTTTCCTCCTTATGTGGTTTTTCGCTTCGCAAAGCTTTTCTGTCGACAACTATATTATACACGCAAATCATCAAAATCTCAATAACGCATTATGAGAGAAAAATTATCACTTTGTGTTATAAAAAACAAAACACTTGGTGCACCTGCTTTTACACAGGCACACCAAGTGTTTCTTTTGCTTATTTATTTCGAATTACCAGCCGAAGTTCTTGTAGTTTTCGTGTACTACCTTGCTGTTGTATTCGCCGCCGCCCGGGAAGTTGTGACTCTTCAGAATACCGGGAGTGATGCCTCTTTCCAGAAGCTTTTCCACTGCAGCGGATGTGATATTCCACAGAATATAGTCGGATGCGATACCGGATGCGGCTGCAAACTTGGCTTCGATGCCTTCTACATCCAACATGGCTTCTGCAGCGGGTGCGCAGTTGTCGATGGCGAGGGTGGCAATTTCGTGCAGCTTCTTACCGGAAGGATGTACGGGATCCACAGCGGTAGCGTATTCCATACTGGTGAAGGCGATAACCTTGATACCCTTCTGTACGGCTTCGTATGCCAGATGCACTACGTTAGGTGTTCTGCCGGATACGGAACCTACGAACAGAACGTCGCCGGGACGCATATCAGCGGCTTCCAGAGCGTATCTTTCCGCTGCGCCGTCACGGTTGGGCTTGCCATCGCGTGCTCTCTGACCAGCTTCTACGTTCAGGTTGTAGGAGAAATGCTTGTAGAAGATCGGGCCGCCGCCGCGGTAGATGACGTCCATTTCGGTAGAGTGGCAGATAGCACTCAGGAAAATGCAGCCGCCGTTGGCAACGCTTTCCGCGATCATTTCGCCGGCCTTGAGTATATTCTCGGTCTGGGTGTCTCTGACCTTCTTGAACAGGTCGTCAATTGCCTGCTGATATCTTTCCATTAACATAGTGATTTACTTCCTTTCACTTTTTGATTTTGAATAAATAATCAGAATATTCTCTTCTGAATTTTTCCTTTGCTTCTTCATCAAACTTACCGTATTTGTCATAGTAATCCTTGATGATGGGACCCATAATCGGTTCGAATTCGGGAAGTGTGATGTTCAGGTTTTCGTTGTATTCCTTCAGACGCTTCTCGAACTTTTCAAACATTCCGGGGGATTTCCATGCACTGCCGGAAATGGTGATCGGTACTTCGATGGGGAAATCGTACTGTTTGAACAACACCAGTGTCTGATCCGCCATTGCCTTAGCAGCTGCATCGATGATGCGCAGAGCCACTGCATCCCCTGCCAGAGCTGCTGTATCAATCGTTCTGGAAAGAGAGGCAACCGCTGTTGTGGGTGCTGTATTGGGCAAGGAATACACGCTGATAAGGGCACTACGCAAACTTTCTTTCTTCATTTGCTGGGGGATCAGTTCGGTAAGCATGGTTTTCTCACCGCGGCCTTCAAAATCGCGGATCGCATACTCACACGCCATACGCGCCATCCAATACCCGGAACCTTCGTCCGAAACCAGCGAACCGTAGCCGCCGACCAGCGCGTTGTATTTGTTATTTTCACCGTATTTTCCGAATACATCGGAACCGGTACCGGACAGAGCCAGGATACCGCCGTGGAAAATACCCGCGGCATACATACCGACTTCATATTCTCCGGTACAGAAATTTTGTTTGATAGTACAAAGTTTTCTCAGTTTTTCCTTAAAAACGACGTCACTGTAAGAGGCACCTGCCAGTTTTTCAATGACCATGCCTTCCTGAATTCCCAGCTGCTCGATCAGATCATCAGCATGACGTTCGATCAGTTTGGGATCTACAGTGGTTTCACGCATACTGCCGACTCTGGCAAATCTGAGAGGAGAAAGGTTCTCATCGTACAGAATGGCCGCTACTTTGGTTCCGCCTGAGTCAAGTGACAGATAATATGCCATTTTCTGTTCTCCTTTCGAGGACGTTCATAAATTACATGTAGAAAATGTTATCCTTATATTCGGCAAAGATCTTGGCGTTATGTTCGTCACCGCCGTTCAGGTTGGCACTCATGAATACGGGGGGAACAATACCGTCTGCGATCATCTTTTCCACAGCTTCGATGATCAGGGCGTTGATCAGAGCTGCGCCAACCGTTGTGGAGGTAGGACCGATCTTTTCTGCCAGTCCGTCCAGAGTAATGGCAGCATCGCCTACATCACCGCAGTTGTCGATTACGTAGTCACATACTTCAAAGAGTCTCTTGCCGCTGGGATGTCTGGAGGTAACAGCGCCGGAATAATTCAGGTTGGTCAGGCAAACGGTCTTCACGCCTCTGTTCTTTGCTTCAATAGCCATATCTACGGGAACGGTATTTCTGCCGGATACGGAGTGCAGGATCAGCAGGTCGCCTTCCTTCACGTGGTTCTGGTCCAGGATGATCTTGCCGAGACCGGGCAGTCTTTCCAGCTGACTGGTCATGGTGATGGGTCTGGTGTTCAGCATGAAGCCGGGGAAGAAAATGGGGTTGATAACAGCCAGACCGCCGGTTCTGTAGAACACTTCTTCAGCGATGATGCCGGCATGGGAACAGCCGAATACGAACACGTTGTTTTTCTTTTCGATGGTGTCTGCCAGCAGGTCTGCGATTTCACGGATTTTATCTTCCTGTGTGCTCCACGCTTTGTCTATGTATTCATTGACGAATTTGATATAATCATTACCGCGCATAATTTTCACCTTATCCTTTTTCATTTTCTTGGTAACCGGGTTCACATATAAACCCTTTATATTATAGCATGACAGATTCGAAAAAACAATATAAAATGAAATTTTTCATGGAATTTATTGGAGCAGATCCGGATAATTCAGCAGTATCTCACGGATCCCCGAAAACAAACATCCCCCGACCGCTGAATACTGCGATCGGGGGCTATAATTATGCGATACTTCCCTTCCGGCAGAACCGGTTATGCTTTTCGATTCCGGCTGCTTTATTACCAGATAACAATACGCTTTTCCGGTGCAATATACATCTGGTCTGTTTCTTTTACATCATATGCGGCATACCATTCGCTGAAGTTTCTCGGGGGCATATTGGCACGCAGAATGCAGGGACCGTGAACGTCTACGGAGAGAAGCATCTGGGCATATTCGGGTCTTGCCTTCTGGCACCATACTTTTGCCCAGTTGGTAAAATATTCTTCGTAGGATGCGCCTTCCATGCCGGACATGATGTCCAGCGTTACGGACATACCGCCGTTGTCTGCCATGTTTTCACTGACGATGAATGCACCGTTTACCTTACCCCAGGGCAGCTCGATACCGTCAAACTGTTCGATCATCTGCTTCACCTTGGTTTCGAATCTTTCAAAGTCTTCGGCGGTCCACCAGTCGTTGATATTACCGTTTTCGTCGCACTTGGCGCCGTTGCTGTCAAATGCGTGGGAGATTTCGTGGCCGATTACAGCACCGATACCGCCGAGGTTTTCGCTTCTGGTCTGCTGCAGGGAGTAAAAAGGCGGCTGGAGAATGGCTGCGGGGAATGTGATATCGTTTACAAAGGGATCGTAGCAGGCGTTGACCATATGGCCCGGCATTGCCCAGTTTTCCGGTTCGGTGGGCTTATCCAGCTTACTCAGCACATCCAGTTCTCTGATCGCCTTCAGGGAGAGGACGATGTCGAAGAGAGAATCTTCGGGATTGAAGACAAGTTTTTCGTAAATGGGTCTTGCCTTATCTGGGTAACCCATTTTCACGCCCATGGTGGACAGCTTCAGAATGGCTTTTTCCTTGGTTGCTTCGCCGAGGATTTCGTTGGTTGTAATACGCTTTTTATAGGTATCGATGATCTGATATACGATCTCGGTAATGTCCTTCTTGGCTGCTTCGCCGAAGTATTTGTCACCATAGTAAATGCCTACGGGATCGGAATACATACCGCCGGCGAGGTTATAGGCGAACTTTTCGATGGACTGCATTTTGGCAACGCCGGTGATGGCACGCATATACATACCGCCCATGTCGCGGAGTTCTTCGGACAGGTATGTGCAGGCGGAAAGCAGGCTGGTTACATATGCCCAGTGCTTGTACAGCGCCAGGTTTTCTTCGTTGACGATCTTGGCAAATGCGCCGAAGTAGCGGGGTTCGGCAACTACGACGGTTGCGGGAACATGGCCGAACAGGTCGTTCAGGATGAGGTCGAAATCGATGGGTTTGAGCATAGCGGCAACTTCGGCTTCGTCCATGGGGTTATACATTTCGATATACTTTGCCCATTCTTCGCTGGTCTTTGCCAGGCCGCCGATGATTTCGTCATAAGCAAGCGCATCGGCAACGTATTTTTCCTGATCTTCGGCAGAGAGGTCGGTTTTGGACATAACCATTTTGGCTACGTTGGTCCAGATACCGAGGATCTGTTCCTTCTGTGCTGCCATTTCGGGTTTATAGTAAGATGCGTCGGGCAGGATCACGCCGGCACCCTGGATATACACGAGGTGGCGTTTGGTATTCTTCATATCCGTTTCCACACCGATATTGATGGGGGTGGAGATACCCTTGAGAGAGAGCGTTTTATACAGGCGGCTCACATCTTCGAGAGTATGGATATCGTCCAGTACTGCAAGATTTTTCAGTGCGGGTGTGATGCCGTGCTTTTCTTTTCTGTCGGCATCCTTTGCGATTGCGTATAGTTCGCAGGCTCTGGCGAGATGTTCATTGGGGTATGCCTTATTCTCGCTCATGACAGCGAACTCGTCCATCATGATTTTTTCCACGCTGTCCGCCAGTTTGGAAAAACCGCCGGCTGCGGGTTTATCGTCGGGAATCTCCAGTTCGTCAAGGGTTTTCTGGTTGACGTATGTGTAGAGGTCGTCCTGAATTCTAATGGTTTCCATATATATCTCCTGTTGGTTGATTTTTGGGGTATATCTTTATTTATTGTATCACCAAATAGGGGAAAAGACAATATGTATTCTGTGAAATTTTTGGGTATTTGGATGGATTTTAGGGGATGGAGTGTGAAATTTTTTCGGTTATACACAATCTCCGGGGCACAGACGCCTTTCTCCCTACAATAAAAAAGTCCCCGAAGGACTTTTTTTATTGTAGGAAGGCAGTTGTTGTTCTATTTGTCCAAAGGTGTCAAAACATAAACCTTGGCGGTATACGGATCGGATGTAACCGGAAGACCTTCTTCCATTAGTTTTTTGCCTTTAATAACCTGCACGGAAGTATCTTCGCTGTCCATATCCACAATACAGTATCCGGTTGACGGATTCAATCCTTTCAAAGGTAGCGAAAAGGAGGATTCTCCCGCATATGACTGACGGGTATACACAAGAACCAGTGCCTCGTCTATATCATCACGATAATACATATATGCCTGGCGTGTGTCGTAATTATGATCCGGCTCCATGAGTCCATAGTACTCACCCAGAAAGAGACCGCGCAGATCGCTGAGTTCTGCACTCAATTTTTGGGCATTGGAATCATCGGCAGCATAACCGATTTGTATACCGATAGAACTCCCGGCTGCCAGAAGGCTGCGGACATAATATGGATTCTCAAATACCCGTACAGGATAACCTACGCTGGTGGAATGGATCGGAAGCCAATACGACAGCGCCTGCGTATGATACTGAATTCCTTCCCAATTCCATTGGTTTTCCTCATAACCGTATGGCACGCAAGTGTAATCCGAACGATGGAGCGCCACAGTACGACGGATCATTTCCAGATCAAGCCGTTTCCCGCCGGAAGCACAGTTATCAATCATCAGCCCCGGGAATTCCACAAGAAGCGAATCGTAAAGGCGATATAAATTTTCAATATAGCGTATTTCCGTTATCCCCTCGCGGTCCTCAGAATCATTGCTGCGCCACGCGGCTGCAATACAGGGACAGTTCATATCGATTCGGTAAATATCAATTCCGTTATTTCGGATCATATCCGACAGATATCCGAATACCCATTGATAAGCGGCCTCGTCGGAAAGCTTCAGAATACGGCTGCCGGCAGCATCGCAATCATACAGCAGTTCCGGATGTTCATTATACAGCTGTGTCCCGGGAGCCACACGCTCCAATTCAAACCAGACTACATATTTCTTATCATTATCATGCAAAAAATCCGACACTTTTTGCAAAGAACCGGATGGATACCGGTTGGTATTCACCCACCAGTTCCCGACTTGGGTCACCCAACCATTTGGGTCAGTATCAATGTTTCCGAACCAGGCAGCATCCGTCCATACCGTATCCAGGCTGAGTTTTCCCAGCCATTTGGATACATCCGCGATAATTTCTTCCTCACCGTAGCTTTCAGTAGTCACTGCAACTGGCAACCGGCAAACATCCGCTGTTCCGTCATTGGGTGTATAATGCTTCAGGACGGTTTTACGGAAAAGGTTGTGTCCGTACTCAGCATCCCCTTCAAAATAGGTTATGCTGTACAGCGGAGTACGTATTTTTTCTCCTGCATAAAGAGATGCCGAAAGTGAAAACTGTCCACCCTGCATGGAGGCAATGCCATCCTCCGCTGCAAAAGAAGCTTTCCATATTCCGGTCCATCCGATGGCAACCATCAAACCGGAATCTTCTCCGATCAAGTCGAAATAAGGCCATGCTTTTTCCGTAGACCGCCCATCCTGATATTCGGGGAAGTATATAACCGGTGTTTTTTTCAGTTCTTTGGCAACCAGTGAAAAATCATCCGCATCATCACCGCCGAGATCCTGAGAACCAATTGTAGTATGCAGTGTAATATTCTCACTTCCAAGGGCAAACTTCATATTCATGCCCATGAAATTACTGATTGTTTTACTGGTTTCCTTGCCTGTGTTTTCGGCGTATGTACAGAACTCCAATGTCGGATAATCTTTATACAGTATAAATTCACTCCATACAGACAATCCGTCGGAAGGATTGGTGTACCGGATGGTATAATATTTCCCGTGATCATCTTCAGAGTTTTCCACACTTCTCTGCCAGGAAGACAAAATATCTTCTTTCAGTGTGGACATTCCATCGTAGGAAAAAGAGAACGGTACGCCTTCCCCTTGTATATAAGTATCCACAAACCACTTCTCAAGAGTATCTCTCATAACGGTATATTCGTCGAAATTTTGGTATTCCGGCCAATAGTTGGTCTCAATACGCAATTGGTCAGGTGTATTGGCTATGTTTGTACACGATGTGAGAAGAAAAAAAGTCCCCAAGAGTATAAACCCCTTTCTCAGATCAAAAAATTTTTTTGTTCTTACAGTATCTTTTCTCATAACGTTCTCCTTCCTGATTACAATAATTGTATCACATATCCGACGATAAATAAATGGGACATTCTTACTTCAAATTGTCATATATTGACTTTTCAAAATATTTATTGACTCCCGCGAAAAAAGCAGGTATAATAATAGGAAAGCAGAGTGCAAAGAGGGGGGATAATGTGGATTCCGTACAGAATCTTGAGCCGTGTTTGTTTTATACACACAAAGAGTTACTGCAAAAAGGGCTGAAGTTCAATGCATACAGGGATATTGTACCGCCAAACGCAGGATGCTTACCTCACAAGCACGATTTCATTGAATTGGTCTACATGATAAGCGGAAGTGCGACACATTATGTGGATGGTATTGCTTATCCGATGCTCAAAGGGGACTTACTGTTCATTGACATCGACCAATCCCACAGTTTTTCAACCCAAACGGAAACAACATTTGCCAATATGATTCTACTCCCGGAATTTCTTATGGACAACCTGCACGCCGATCATACTGCACTGGATGTGTTTGCATATCTGATATACAAGCAAGAAGATCAGAAGAAAGATATCTCCTGCAGCCAACTCATACGGCTGCATGGGAAAGCGTTGATAATGGCTGATATGGTTGTCAATTCCATCTGTGATGAATTATACAGCAAAGAATCCAATTACAAAGAAGTGGCCGCTTCATATATGAGTATTTTCTTTTATCTGATCATAAGGAGTATTGAAAATAACAGCACTGCTCCTCTGATGCATGATATACGGAATGTACTTCCCGATATTATCGAATACATCGAACACAACTGTGGTAAACAGATCACGCTAAATGATCTTGCAGAACAGTATTTTTACTCTCCCTCCTATTTCAGCAGGGCCTTCAAAAGAATTTTGGGTACAACATTTTCCGCATATCTGCAGAATGTGCGTGTTCAAAAGATAATTCATCTGATGGAGGATCCAACACTTTCTCTCGATGATATAAGTGAAACGGTCGGTTATTCTGACAAAAGAGAACTGTACCGTATTTTCAAAAACATAACCGGTACTACCCCAAGCAAATACCGTCATAATAAAATCACGTGGAAATGAAAGATAGTTTTGGGGTGCTTTGTCAGTCCCTTCGGCTTCATCCAATAAAAAAAGTCCCGATGGGGGAAGTCGAACCCGGGAGTAAATTCCTGCGGAATTAACTCCGAAAGTTCCTCGAACGGATGTTGAGAAGTTTTGTTTGGTGCAGTTTTTTTACTTTTGTTTATTAGGGGGAGAGTGGTTTCTCAGGAACTTTCTCAGGTTTTCTCAGTCCCTTCGGCTTCATCCAATAAAAAAAGTCCCGATGGGACTTTTTTTATTGGATGGAGGCGAGGGGAGTCGAACCCCTGTCCGAAAACCTATTCATACGACTTTCTCCGGGTGCAGACAGTCTATTGTATTTCCCGCCCGGAACGCCGGCTGACAGGCTTCCCGGGTCGGTAGCTTTTTATTGCATGACAGCTGCAAAAGCAAACTCACTGTTCACGTCCGCCACTCAATGATGCCAGTACCAATGGGGGTACTTCCTTTCGGACATCCGAGGGTCGTGGCTTTCCCCCGGCGGACAGACTGCACTTAGGCAGCCAGTGCTACGTTTTCGTTAGCGTTTATTATTTAAGTTAGGACTTTTAAAGAGGTTCCCGGCTCTACCCGCTTATCGTACTGCAAAATCCCCGTCGAAACCTTTACGCCCCCGTGGTTACCGGATTATGATACCCGTCACTGCAGGACTGTATTCCTCAGTCTTCCCTGCGGTTCTGCTGCTTGGCGTAACGGGCGATCTCTCTACCCGCTTCCGCTTTGGCATCTGATTCCCGTTTATCCCACAGCTTTTTACCCTTGCACAGTCCCACTTCCATTTTCACATGCGCCCCCGAAAAATACAGGGAAAGGGGGATCAGTGTATAACTGTCACGCTGGGTATACTGCTGCAACTTCAGAATCTCTCTCTTATGCATCAGCAGCTTCTTTTCACGCAGAGGATCTCTGTTGAAAATATTGCCCTTCTCATAGGGACTGATCCGCACGCCGATGGCCAACAGTTCCCCATTCTCCACCTTACAGTAGGAGTCCTTCAGGTTCACCTGACCCGCTCGGATACTCTTTACTTCCGTACCGTACAGCGCAATACCGGCTTCGTAGGTTTCATCCACGAAATAGTCGTGACGTGCTTTACGGTTTACGGCAATGACTTTACGTGCTTTCATATCCTGTGCCATACTGCGCTCCTTTCCGGTTGTTTGTTTATTCGAAGGTGATTATATTATACACGATTTCCGCGCAAATTGCAAGGGGGAAAAGAACATTTGTCCTTATTTCCGCCAATTTTCTGTTTTCCCGTTTTACGCCGTTTGCAATACTGCAATTTGCAGAAATTTCCGGATAACTATTGTCATTGGCAGCTGTTTGTGCTAAAATATAGGAAATATGATTTGCAACAAGGAGCTTCTTTATGCAGGATACAATTTGTAATTTTGCTTTGGATACGCTTTGCAGTCTGCTGAAAATTGACAGTCCTTCCGGGTTTACCGGTGCGGCGGCTGATTATGTGATACAGTGTCTTACCGGCATGGGATATGCACCTGTGAAAACCCTCAAGGGGGGTGTTCTCTGCTGCCTCGGTGGGAAAGATGCGTCAAACGGCCTGATTCTCTCCGCTCATATTGACACCCTTGGCGGTATGGTGACGCAGATCAAGGGCAACGGACGTCTGAAGATCTGCAAGATCGGCGGTCTGGAACCCAACAATGTGGAAACCGAAACCGTTCGTGTATATACCAGAGACAACCGATTCTACGAAGGGACTTTGCAGCTCTGCAATCCGTCCGTTCATGTAAATACCAACTACACCCAGACCGCGCGTTCCTTTGACACGCTGGAGATCGTGCTGGACGAGGATGTTTCCTCCGCTGACGATGTGAAGGCACTGGGTATTGAAGTGGGCTGTTTCGCCTGCGTGGATCCCCGGACAAAGATCACGGAAAACGGATACATCAAGAGCCGGTTTCTGGACAACAAGCTTTCTTCCGCCATTCTGCTGGCTTTTGCCAAGTCTGTGAAGGAAGAAAATCTGGTTCTGCCCCGTCAGACATGGCTGCATTTCACAGTATATGAAGAAATCGGTCACGGTGCTGCGGGTACCTGCCCTGCCGGTGTTACCGAAATCTTCGGTGTGGACATGGGTTGTGTGGGGGACGGTCTGGCCTGTACCGAAAAGATGGTTTCCATCTGTGCGGCCGATTCTTCCGGTCCTTACAATTACGACGGTGTGTGTGCCCTTGTACAGCTGGCAAAGGATAACGGCATCGGTTATGCGGTGGATATTTATCCCCATTACGGTTCCGACTGTTCCGCTGCCATCCGTACTTTTGATCTCAAGCACATTCTGATCGGTCCCGGCGTGTTTGCATCCCACGGATATGAGCGTTCCCATATTGACGGCATGAAGAATACATATGATCTCATGCGCGCCTATACTTTATTATCTGAATAATTTTTCTTCAACGGAGGATTTTTGTTATGAGAAGAAATACCACCAAGCTTCCCGTTCACGCAAGAACCAAGATTGTTGCGCACCGCGGGCTGAGCAAAATGGAAACCGAAAACACCGCAGCTGCTTTTATCGCTGCTTGTAACCGTTCCTACTACGGTGTGGAAACCGATATCTGGCGCACGGCTGACCACAAGTACATCTGCAACCATGACGGTGCTTCCGGCAGAATCTGCGAAGAAAACCTGGTTATGGAACAGTCCACTCTGGCTGAACTGCAGGCTCTGGTACTGAAGGACATCGACGGCAGCACCGACCGCAACGAACTGCGTCTGTGCACACCGCAGGAATACCGCAAGATCTGCGAACATTACGGCAAGATCTGTGTTCCCGAACTGAAGAGCGCCTTCACGCTGGAAGAAATCCGTGAAATCATCGACATTTTCGACGGTTATCTGGATCACACCTGTTTCATTTCCTTCAATCTGGACAATCTGGACAAGATCAAGGAAGTACGTCCTGAACAGGAATGTCAGTTCCTGACCGGTTCCTACAACGACGAACTGCCCGAAAAGATGGCTAAGCGCGGCATGGGTATTGATATCGTTCACTCCGAACTGGATGCAGACAGAATCAAGGCATTCCACGATGCCGGTGTCGAAGTAAACTGCTGGACCGTTGACGATCCCGAAAGAGGCGAAACCCTCATCGACTGGGGTGTTGACTACATCACTTCCAACATTCTCGAATAATTTTCCCATAACAGAAAACAGGCTGTACTGCGGATTTGACCCGGTACAGCCTGTTTTGTTATTCTCAATTATCTTGCAAGCAGTTCATGCATTACGGGCCATGCGTCGTCTGCGTAGAAGCGGTGACCGCCACTGCCGACTACCAGTCTGCAGTTATTTTCCGCACCAGCCAGTTTGTACAGGTTACGGATGATTTCATAAGACTCCTTTACTCCGTGGATCGGGAAGATACCATCATCAACACCGGCAACCACTACCAGTTTTCTAGGTGCTATCATCACGGCCAGATCACCCATATCGAAATACTTTGCCACACCGGGGACGTAATTGCAGCCGCAGTGATGCATGTCGATAATGGAATCACGGAAAGTACAGAGGGCGCAGGAAGGCATATAGCCGGAAAAGCGGTCTTCCAGGCAGGCAATGTAATAGGTAGCCGTACCGCCGCCGGAATTGCCCACGCAGACAGAGCCTTCAAGAGTGGCAAAATGGCTGAACTTGCTTTCCACAACGTCCAGAATACGGCTGACGTCCCATACTCTTTCGCCGATCAGGCTTCTGCCCAGCAGTACTGCCACTTTTGCGGCAAAGTCACACTGGGAGCCGTCTGCACCACCGCCTCCGTTCTCACCGAATGCACGCTGTTCCACGGCCAGAGCGCAGAACCCTTCCTTTACGGCACGTACCGCAAAATCCCGGTCGCCGCCGTTTAAGTCTTCCGCATCGCCGGGGTATTTATCCTCTCCAAGAGAAATATGGGCGCCGTTGGAATGTCCCTGCAGGCAGACACACAGAGGCAGGGGCTTTTCAATTTCGGCCGGAAGCAGGAAGTCACAGTGCACATAGTATCCGGTTTCGGTCTGGACCGTGAAATGTATCCGGCGCACACCGTCCTTGATCTCTTCTTTCGTTACGGTAACATCGGGATCGCATCTGGTAAAGGTATCCATTCCCAGCAATTCCTTCAGTTTTTCCGTGGCTCTTGTGCGCTGGGTGTTCAGATCTTCGTTTTCGTCAAAGGCATAGAGAGGTGTCATGCCCGATGCCAATGTTTTATGAAAGTCAAAGGGACTTGTATTCATATTTATTCTCCTTTTGAGCCATGGGGTTTCACGGCACGGGTTGCGGCGAAGGAAGGAATGCCATATTCGTGCAGGAGGCCGGAGCCGTTTGTATCCTCGAACAGATCCGTCAGGCAAAAGCCCGCTTTCAGCTGTCCGCCGATCTGTTCGGTCAGGGTGTGGGAAAACTGCATGCCGCTGTCGGTGGCTTCCAGTTCCCTGCGCTGTAACGGATCGGTCAGAGGATCGAAAGGCAGGTGACAAAGCTTGCCGCCCGCCTCTTCGTCTATAGCGAAATTCCAGCCCATATCCAGTCCCGCAAGCAGGATACCGCCCGGCTTCAGCACACGGTAACATTCGTTCCACACGTGCTGTACTTCTTTGATATAACAGTTGGACACAGGATGAAAGACGATATCAAAGCTCTCGTCGGCAAAGGGGAATGGTTTTGTCATATCCCCGCGCAGAATTTCGATACTGTAGCCTTCCCTTTCGGACACCGTATGTTCTCTTTCCAGCTGTTTTACGGAATAGTCCATAACGGTGCACAATGCGCCCAGACAGGCAAAAACGGGCATCTGCTGACCGCCGCCGCTTGCCAGTCCGAACAGTTTTTTACCGCGGAGTTCACCGAACCAGCCGTGGGGTACGGGTTTGGTGGGGGTCAGGTACACATCCCATTCCCCCTGCCGCGCCTTTTCACAGACCTCGTGGCTTACGGGTATGCCCCATTCCCAGCCGGATTCCACCCAGCGGTCGATGGTTTCGGCGTTGATATCCTGATAGGACTTTTCTTCGGTCATAAGAGAATCAGCCCGCCAGCTTCTTCAGCAGAGGAATCAGACAGCCGCCGATGGAGTTGCCGACGATTACAACCAGTGTGAACAGTACAACCTCCAGGCTGCCGTTACAGGCTACCCAGAAATAGGCCATATCGGCGATGGAGTGTTCAAAACCGGAGAGGATGAACACAGGTACGCAGAATACGATACCGGCCATGCTTCCCTTTTCCTTGAAGATGGCCACAGCGGCATACATCAGGATACCGCAGAACACAGCGGAAACCAGAACGGCCGGAAGGGGCTGGGTCAGCTTGGCGTTTGTCATGGTCATGGCCACTTCGGGCAGCGCGGGGCGGCAGTAACCGATGGCAAGACCGGATACACAGGTACCGATGGCGTTGCCGATCAGGCAGAACAGGGTTGACAGAACGTCGTCCTTCTTATGGGCATTCACGATATAACCGATTTTGCCGGTGAACAGCATCATTTCCAGCTGGCAGATCACCGTCAGGGCAACCGCGAACAGTACTGCGCCGATTACCTTGTTTTCGCAGGACAGAAATACCGCTGCGCCGATGCCGATGCAGAAACCTGCCGCGATGCCGTTAAAAAGTGCTTTTCTCATTTTCTCAACCTTTCTGTCGGATGGATCCCCGACACACATACTTTATAACCCCCGGCACAGATGGCAAAACGGGAGTTTTCGGAAACTTTATGTATATCATAGCATATTATTGTGTCGAAACCGTGAACACGCGCTTGTTTACGACAAAAAAACGGATATTCCGCTTGGGAATATCCGTTTTCGGTATTGCGGGGGATCAGCTGTTTTCGGTAACGTACAGGTTGGCGATATTGTTGATAACATCCGCGGTGGTGGCTGCATCACGGGTTCCGCCGTAGAAATAACTCAGTTCTTCGTTGATGATTCTGCTCAGTTCACTGTCGGAACGCTGTACTCTGGTTGCGGAAGTAAGGATGTCCAGCACCTTCTGACCGTGTTCCTTGGTGTATCTGATTCTGGAATTCTTCAGATATTCCACATATTCCGCGCTGTAGTTTTCTTCGTACCATTTCAGGTCTTCTTCGGTGTATTCGTAGAAGTACTGCCCGTAGATTTCTTCGGATTCCGCCAGCTTCTTTTCCATGAACACTTTGTTGATGGAGAGGCTGTATGCATCTTGGGCATTGGAATCATCCGTCATCATAAACCGCAGGAAGGACCATGCGCTGTCGTGATTGGGAGATGCAGTGCAGATGCCCATTTCCATCAGAGGCACAATGATCGCACCGCTGGAGCCTTCGTCGTTGGTAGGATAACCGATCATGGTTACGTCGGAAGCAAAGTTCTGCATCAGATATGTAATTTCGTTCAGGTCCCAGATATTGGTATCCTGGAACAGAGCTTCGTCACGGTAGAAACGCATGGTGTAGTTATTCCAGTATTCTTCTTCGGCCTGATAGTCGTAATCATCGTAGTCGATGCTTTCGTTGTGCTGGGTGTTCAGACTCTTTTCGGGACAGGACTTCAAAAATTCGATCAGATCTATAAATTCTTTGCTGTCAAAATGGGTAGTGGCGTTTTCCCAGTCCACAAAGGTACTGCCGCAGCTTTCGATCAGGAAATTCTGAATTACGGCTCTGTCATAATCGTAGCTGAAGGCTTCCATACCTTCGGGCATCTTTTTGATGGTTTCCAGCATTTCCGTGATGGTCCAGCCGGGCTCGCTGCCTACGTATTTGGTTTTTGCCGCCAGAGTCTTCAGATTGAAGCGCGGGATCAGGGTGTAGAGTTCCCCGTTGACATTGGTCAGATTCAACAGATTTTCGTAAAAATCACTGCGGTTCAGACCCACTTCGGGATCGTCGATATATTTGTTCAGATCCACAAATACATCCTTATTGAAATAGCTTTCTGCGGGGAGCTGGCTGTCGATCATCAGAATATCCGGTACATTGCCCATGGTGATATCCGCATTCAGCTGGGTTACGGCACCGGTGTATTCGTTTTCTTCGGTGTTGTACTTCTGGTAGTTCTTCATGGCAATACGAACGCCGGTGTTCTGCTTATTGAAGCGGATGGCAGCTCTGCGGAGTTCATAGCTTTCATATACGGAAGCGATGGTGATGATGATTTCTTCCTGCATATTTTCGTCCGGGATTCTGTCCAGAACGGAAACCAGCACCTTGTTTTTCTCTTCTTCGTAAATGGTACCGCTGTAGAAGATGCGGCCATCGGGCAGAACCTGGATGGTATTGATGTACGTACTGTCCACATCGGAGTTCAGGTAGTTGATCAGTTCACCTGCCGTATCGGTCTTGCTGTCCCAGTAATTGATACCGCCGGAATCCTGGAAATAGATCACACCGTCACGGGCACCGCAGCAGCCGTAGCTTACAACGGACTTGAGGTTTTCGGTATCGAGACGGGTTCCTTCTCCCGTTTTCATATCCACGGAGAACAGGCCGTATCCGCCAACGTCCAGATAGGTGGTGAAATAGATATTGTTACCGTCCAGGGCTATTCTGTCGATCCAGTTCCCGGATTCATATTTCGCCAGAACAGCGTCGGATGCCATATCCACGATGTACAGATTGGTCTGTACGCTGATCACCAGACAGTCGTTGCTGTAGGACACGCTGTTCACATACATATCGTTGGGATCCACGCCGTCAGCCTGCAGAATGGCGCCGAGATCCTTTTCGCCGAGGATAGAACCGGTCTTACCGTCGATCTGGTATACGGTGTAGGTGTTGTATGCTTCCGTACCGTCTTCGGGATAGATCCATCTGTTGTACATGATGTATACATTGCCCTTATCATCGGTGAACATACTCTGGACATAGCCTTCGGGCGTTCCGAAATCCACATGAAAATCCGCAGGATCGGTAGCTTCGTAATTGTTGGAATAAATCCAAGTCTGGTACCGGATTTCGGTATAGGTTTCACCGTCGGAGGGGTATTCTTCTTCGGTATCCGTATCCACCTCCACCATCATGTCTTCATCCACGGCAAAGTCATCGTCCAGTGCGGGCATATCGGCAGTCGCTTCGGTTTCTGCGGCTGCGGCAGGTTCGTCCACAATCACCGCAGCTTCGGTAGCAACTTCCAGATAGGGCATGGGTGTATAATAGTCCTCATAGAAGCCTTCTCCGTCGTAGCTTACTTCCACTTCCACCATTTTGTTGTAGGCCAGATAGTATCTGTCATCGGTGGTAGCGAAAAACTGCACCCAGTCCACGGATTCGGGTGTGCTCAGGGCTGTTTCCGCATATACGTTGGTACGCTTGGAATATACCGGACCTTTATTCTTATTGCAGCCGGTAAGGGCAGCGGCGGAAAGAACCGCAGATCCCGTAAGGAGGATGGATATAATACGCTTGAAATTCATACGCTTCTCCTTTTTGTAGTGTATTTTTTTCTTGTTTTATGTTTACTTATTTTATCTGCCGTTTTCGTTACCCAATGCTTCACGATGCCTGTCGGGGAGAATCCGCTGCGGAACAGGCAGATTACAGCAATGAGTAAGGACAGGGCGGAAATGCCCAGACAGATCAGTCCGGCAAGGGTCCAGAGGGCGGCATGGAAATCCACCGTCTGCAGTTCGTTTTCGAAACAGGGGTACACGATACGGTCGGTACGCATGCCCATGTACGGCAGGGTCGGGATGATCCGGCAGCGGTTTGCCAAGGTATACCGGACAGAGTTTTCTCTGACCACTGCGGTATCCTCGTTGAACATTACGGCTGTCCGGAAAATGTTGTCGGCAAATCCGTCCACGGGGTTGGGCAGAGCGGCTTCGAAGGTGGTATATCCGCCCTCGGAGTAGTTCCCTGCGTGGTAGCCGTAGCTGCTCATGTACATACGGGGCAGTTCCCCATAGGATTTCTCATAGGCGGCGGTGTCGCGTTCCCTGGCTGTAATGCCCGTTACGGTCAGTACCCGTTCGTTCCATGTAAATTCCATGCCTACCACATTCAGTGTACCGAACAGACGCCATGCCAGATCTTCGTCCAGCACCACGCCGTCCGGAAGGGTGGGATCGTGGGTGAAGGGACTGCCGTAAAGAAATTCCAGCGGATGGAAGGTGAAGAAATTACCGCCGACGAACATGACATTGGCTGTTGCTTTCGATTTCGGACCTTTCAGCTGCAGGATATCTTCCCCATAATAACTGTATGCCCAGACATTTCCCTTTCCGGAGGAGGATACGGCGGCTTCTTCCAGCGCTTTGTCCACAGCGGAAATATTGTTTGCCACCTGAAATTCGCTGAGTGCTGCACTGTTATCCGTATGCAGTACCAGAGTGGCATATTCTTCCACGCCTGCTGACCAGCGTTCCCCGGCGTTCAGGGTGTCCAGATCCGCTGTCATGCTCCGGCAGACCCATTCCGTGATGCCGAACAGCGCCAGAAACAGAATCATGATACCGGCAGACACAGCGGATGCCAGCAGGCCTTTTTTTGAATACTTCATACTTTACCCCTTAATTGTCGGCAAGTCTTACCTGCTGACCGTTATCCAAGGGTTTCTGAGAGCTGATAATAACAAATTCGCTGTAGTTGATGCCGCTTACCGCCGATTTGGTGTTATCGGAGATGATGACTTCGATATCCTTGCGTACTGCGGTATAACGGATTCCAAGAGGTGTTTTCTTGCTTTCCACAACCAGTACGAACTTGCCTTCGCTGTCCTCGCGGATGGCGCTGTTGGGCAGGACTGTATCGTAATACTGGCTCTTATCACCGATGGAGAAGTTCATGGTCAGGCCTTCGGATACATCGCCGTTCAGGGTGATTACGACGATCTTGTTCTTGCCCTGGCTGGAGGTATCGTTTTTAATCTGGGAAATGGTGGCTTTTACATTATTGAACTGCCAGGAATCCACGATGGAACATTCCATACCGATCTGCAGACGGGCTGCTTCCACGGTGGTCATGGTCACTTCACAGGTATATCCCTTGTCCGCCACCTCGATGCTGGTCACCTGAGTACCGCTGGTGATGCTGTTGCCGGGTACGAAATCCATGGATACGATGCGGCCGGCGATGGGAGCGGTGATCACGGTTTCGGCAGGGGCATTCTTCATGGCTTCGATCTTTTCCTTCAGTTCATTGATCTTCTGCTCCTGCTCCTGTCTGGTATAAGAGGTTTCGGTATTGTTCTTTTCGCCGGTGATTTTATCGATGGCCAGAGCTGTTTCCTTGGCCGCAATGGAGATTTCCAGTTCCTCGATTTGCTTTGCTACGTCTTCGGGATCTTTTCTGCCGGCGGCTTCGCTCAGGTCTTCCTCGATGTCGGCGATCTTTTCGTTTACGGTATCCAGGCGGTCTTCGTATGTAGCCAATTCATTTTCGTAGGCTTCCAGTAATGCCGTATTGGTGGAAACGGAATCGGCGCTTTCCGCCTTTTCGGCTAGGGCTTCATATTCGCTCTTGGCTTCTTCGTAATCCTCGGTGATCTTAGCCAGCTGCTTATTGGCTTCTTCCAGCTGCTTGCCGATATTGTTCACGCCGTTGTCCACGTAGTAGTCAGTGATGTCATCAATATAGGGCATGCCGAGAATGTTCAGCTTGGTATATGCTTCCTTGAGTTCCTTTTCCGTGTCGGCGATCTGTTCGTTCAGGTCTTCCAGTCCGCGGAAATTTTCCAGTTCGGCATATTTGCCTTCTGCCAGAAGCTGTTCGTATGCGTCCTTGGCTTCTTTCAGTTCTCTTTCCGCAATGGTCAGCTGGGCGGACAGAAAACTCCATTCTTCGTTGCCGGCACCTACCGATTCTTCATGGGCACGGAGTGCGGCTTCGGCGGCGTCTCTGGCTGCGATCTTGGCTTCATAATCGGCGATAATGCTGTCTTCCTGCAGGCGGCTCAGCTGCTTCTGCAGATCTTCCAGAGTTTCCTTCAGGCTCTTGATCTGCTGGCTGATCTGATATGCCTCATCCAGTTCAGCGGACATACCGGAGGCGTCGTCATACATTTCCTGCAGGTTTTCCGCCTTCAGCACAGCCGCTTCGTAGTCGGCTTTCAGGGATTCATATCTCTTTTTTGCGTTCAGATACCGTTCGTTCAGGGAAAGGACTTCCTTGTCTTCGCCTTCCAGCACGGATTCGGCCTGGCTGAGTTCGGCTTCGATATCCGCGATCTTTTCGTTGATCTTGTTGATCTGCTTGCGGATCTGCTCCGCTTCCTTTTCATTTTCCTTCTTCAGCTGCTTCAGGGCATCTGTGGGATCATTGCCGGACAGCAGTACATTATACAGTTCTTTCAGGCTGGCGAGCTCCGCACGGGCGTTATCCAGTTCCGTCTGCTTTTCCTTCAGGCTCTGTGCGCTGGAAAGGCTTGCGATACTGTCTTCCAGTTTGCCGATATTGTACTGCTTTTCCAGTTCCTTCAGTTCTGCCTCTGCCTGCTCCAGTTCACGGCTTGCTCCGCCTTTCAGCGCCATAATCGGGTCGCCGATGTTGACAAAACTGCCGCGGCTGACATAAACGGAAACGATCTTGCGGGTCTGACCGGGATTGGCTACCTGCATATCTTCGTCCGCTTCGTCGTAGATCACGGCAAAGCTTTCGTTGGCTTTTACGGTACCCGATACTTTGATGGCGTTGGTGATGGTATCACTGCGCACATACTGAGCGGATACTTCGGGGAGGGAGTGGTTCAGGATGGTATTGGAGAAAAATGTAAGCAGAAGAAGGATGACGAGGAATACGATCGCTGCGTTCTTCACCCATGCTCTGCGATTTGTGCCGTTCATTATGTAAAACCTCCGGATTATAATTCGTATTTTGGTTGGGTTATCCCTTTACCGATGCGGAATAGGAGATACCGTCGATCAGGTAATCCTCGCTGTACAGGAACAACAGAACCGGCGGTATCATGTAGATCACTGCTATGGCAAGTGCTATACCCGTATCGCCTTCGTTGATCTTGGATAAGAAAACCGACAGCGGGTACATATCCGCATCCGTCAGCAGAATCAGCGGCTGTTCCACCATATTCCAGTAGTCGATGAACACCAGTATCGCTACGGAATACAGGGTGGAGCGGCATAAGGGCAGGAATATCGCTGTAAAGATTTTCCATTCTCCCGCACCGTCCAGCTGCGCGGCTTCCACCATGGCGGAGGGTATGCGGCGCATGAATTTTGTCAGGATGAACACGCTGAAGGGAGAGAATATACCGGGCAGGATGATCGCCCAGCGGGTATTCAGTATACCGAGATAGTTGTCCACGATGTAGTTCGGGACCAATGTGACCTGATAAGGCATCAGCATCAGGATTATGTATGCGAAAAATACGATGGCACGGAATTTTGTCTGGATTCTGGCGAAGGCATAGGATGCACCTGCCGCCACTGCCAGCTGGAATACCACGATGGGCAGTACGAAAAATACGGAATTCCAGAATTTCAGCAGATATTCCGGGCTTTTGAACAGGACGGTGCTGTACTGGCTGAAGCTGACCTTATCGGGGATCAGCTGGAGATTGACTTTTTCGCCGATGTAGACCCGCCCGCCGTCCCCGGATACACCCAGTCCCGTAAAGATCTTACCGTAGTTGGCGCTGATCTCCGTGGCGGACATAAAGGAGTTGGTAACGGTGAACACGGTCGGGAACAAAAACAGGATGGCGAATCCCGCCAGTACCGCCAGAATCAGGAAAATGCTCAGATAATGCGCCCATTTCTTTTTCTTCCGTCGGGGTCGCGTATGGACTGCACGGGCACCGAGATCCAGTTTCATATCGGTCATTCTTCCAGATCCCTCCCCAATCGGTTGTCTGCCCAGAGCAGCACGGAAATGATCACGATCATGGCAAGAGAAAGCACGATCGCCGCGCTGGACAGCTTCTGATAGTCAAATCCCTTGAAGGTATTGTTCATGAAGTGCTGCAGGGTATACATGGTATCGTAGGGATAATCCCCTGTCAGCAGGTATACTTCTCTGAACACCTTGAAGGAATTGATCAGGGACATGATGGTTACAAACACAATGGTGGATGCCAGATAACGCAGTTTGATCATGAAAAACCGCTTTACGGCACCGCATCCGTCCAGCATGGCCACTTCCAGGATATCCTTGGGTACGGCGGACAGGGCGGACATGAACATGATCATATTGTAACCGATGTTCTTCCACAAAAACAGGATTACCGCCACAAGATAGCCGTGGTCCGATTTCATCCATTCCACCGGTGCCATGCCGAACAGGGCGATCACATCGTTGATGATGCCGTTATAGTCGAACATGACCTGCCAGATCAGGATGATGGAGGCGGCGGGGACAATCATGGGGGAGAGAAAGATCGTACGGAATGTACTGCGCAGGGGGATCTGTCTGTCCAGCAGAATCGCCAGAAGCAGGGACAGCACCACCGCAAGGGGTACGGCTGTCAGGGAGAACATTCCAGTATTCCGCAGAGCTTTCTTGAAAGCGGCATTGCCGAACAGTTCTATGAAATTCTCCAGTCCCACAAAATTGGCGTTGGAGGTATTGTCGATCAGGGCGTAATATATGACTACGGCAAAGGGCAGGATGAAAAAGGTCAGCACACCCACGATACTGGGCAGCATATACGGCATGGTAAGCAGTGCCTTTTTCCGATCCCGCCCGGATAAGCCGAATGATTTCTTTTTTCGTTTCGGTGGTTTGTGTTCCCTTTTTTCACCGGTACTGACGGCGGCTCCGGCAAGGGACACGGATGGATTTTTATCTTTCATACAAACAAATCTCACTTGCATCCATTGGGTTAATCTCTATGATTTTACATTTGACGTCATGCAGGGGGCATATGTTCCCTGTTCCATGAAAATTTCCGATATTTTTACAGAAAAAATTATTCCTTCCAGCCGTCGAGTCCGCTTCGTTCCAAAGCACCCAGTATACGGCGGTACAGACCTCTGCGGTCCTTATCAAAACTGTTTAGATAGCCGCGGATATTTGCCCTCTCCGTACTTCCGTCTGCCGGGCAGGGATTTTTGTATACGGGCAGTCCGGCTTTTGTTACCATTCGACGGATATCGCCCTCGTCCGTGTATATAAGGGGACGGATCACGGTGAGGCCGGTATCTTCGTATTCCGTTACCGGCATAAAGCAGCCGATTTTTCCCGTCTGCATCAGATTCAGCATGAAGGTTTCCACTACATCATCCTTATGATGACCAAGCGCCAGTTTACCGGCACCCATTTGTTCCGCTGCACCGCACAAAGCGCCTCTGCGGAGCTTGGCACACAGGGAACAGGGATTTTTCTCCTTGCGTTCATCAAATACAATGGCGGCGATTTCGGTTTCCTCGATCCGGTATTCGATACCCATTTCGTCACACAGCCGTTCCAAGGCCGCAAAATCCCCTCTCGTCTGGCCAGAGAAGCCGATGGATACCGTTACGGCACACACTGTAAAGGGATGGGGATAAAAGCGGGACAATCCGTGGAGTCCCAGCAGAAGAGCCAGGGAATCCTTCCCGCCGGACAGTCCCACCGCAATTTTATCTCCCGGGGCAATCATTCCGTAGTGGTCCACGGCCTGACGCATTTTTCCGAGAATTTTCTGAAGTTCGTTCATTTTGATTCCGTTTCTTTCTCCGGCGCAATTTTTCCCGGCGTGCATATACTGTATCTGATCGCTATTGCTTTTCCCGAAAGGAGTACTGTTATGGCAACCAGAATTTATATTGACCAAGGGCACAATCCCGTCAATCCAAACGCGGGTGCGGAAGGAAACGGGTACAGAGAACAGGATCTGGTCTATACAATCGTTCAGGAACTGGCGGAAATGCTGCGGGAGGATGGGTATGAGGTCCGTCTCTCCCGTCCCACGCCGGAAACCCAGCTGGGTACTTCCACCGGCACTTCCCTCGCCGCACGGGTGAATGAAGCCAATGCGTGGTATGCCAATCTGTTCATCAGTCTGCACACCAATGCGTCCGTTGTGTCCTCCGCCACCGGGTCGGAAGCTTATGTATTCCGGCTGGGCAGTATGGCGTCCGTGCTGGCACAGAATATTCTGACCCAGCTGAATCTGCAGACGGGGCTGCCGGACCGCGGTGTACTGGCCAGACCTACGCTGTATGTGCTTCGCCGTACCCGAATGCCTGCGGTACTGGTGGAGCTTGGGTTTATTTCCAATCCCTACGATGCACAGCTGATGGCAAACCGGCCGGAATTATTTGCCCGCGGGGTTGCGGACGGTGTTTCAGCCTTCTACGGGCTTCTTTGATTCCAGCAAGTCGGGGCGGCGTTCCTTTGTGATCTGCAGAGACTGTTCGTGCCGCCATGCTGTGATATTGGCGTGATGACCGGATGACAGTACTGCCGGTACTTCCCTGCCGCGGAAAGATACGGGACGGGTGTACTGAGGATATTCCAGCAGATTATCCGAGAAGCTTTCTTCCTCGTGACATTCGGGTACGGCCAGAACACCGTCGATCAGTCTGCCTACGCAGTCCGTCAGGATACAGGCAGGCAGTTCTCCGCCGGTCAGCACGTAATCCCCGATGGAGATTTCTTCGTCCACGATTTCTTCCAGAATCCGCTCGTCCACCCCTTCGTAATGGCCGCACAGGATGATCATTCTGTCATAGGAGGCCAACCGTTTGGCCATGGCCTGATCCAGCACCTTTCCGCGGGGAGACATATAGACCACTCGGGTGTTTTCTCCCTTTCCCGGGGCCGTGCGGGCATCGATGGTTTCGTCCGGGATCAGATCCAGTGCCGGGTCCGGTTTGGTATATTCCTCCGCTGTTCCCGTATCGGCCAGCACGGCTTCATAACAGCGGTAGATGGGCGGTGCTGCCATAAGCATTCCCCGTCCGCCGCCGTAGGGTGTGTCATCCACTCTTCTGTGCTTGTCCCTGGAATAATCACGGATATTATAGGTACGGATGTCTAAAATCCCTTTGGCTCTGGCACGGCCGATGATGCTTTCCGATAATACACTGTCCACAAATTCCGGGAACAGCGTCATAATGTCTATTCTCAATTTTCCCGCATCCCTTCGATCAGTTTCACATAAATACCGGCGTCTTCCCCTTCCACGATCCGTTTCTTTATGAATTCGGCCACGCCGGGGATCATGAAGGTTTTGCCGTTTTCTTCGGTTACGACATAGATATCCTGTACGCCTGCGGTCAGCACATCGGTAAGGATGCCGTACTGTTCACCGGTTTCTTCGTCGATGACCGGCAGGTTCAGCATATCCGCGATGAAAACATCGTCCGGACGAAGGCGGAAATCCGCTCTGTCCGCGTACAGTACGGTGCCCTTCAGCGGGATGGCGGCGTCCAGAGTATCCACGCCCTCCAGAGCGCACAGTACCATGGTTTTCTGCACCGATCCCCGCAGGACTTTGTATTCGGTAAAGCTTCCGTTTTTCTCTTTTTTATAAAGCCGTTTCATGCGCGCCAGGGTCATGGGAGTATTGCAGTAACACTCCAGCCGTACCATGCCCTTTACCCCATGGGTACCGACGATTTTTCCACATTCGAGATATTGTTCTTTCGGCATATTTCCTCCGTTATTCTCATCCGGTGAGTACAGTTTTCGGGAAACACTTTTCCCATTTTCCATTCTGTTACAAGTATACCACAGAGACGGGTGGAAATCAAGTCATTCATGGGATTTTACGGGGGAGTTGGGGCAAGTATGTTCTTGGGGGAAGGAAAACTTTTTGCAAAAAGTTCTCCTTCCCCCAAACCCCCATCTTTTCAAAAAACTTGAAAAAGGGAGCAAGGCTTTTTCAAAAAAAGTTTTGCTCCCTTTTCGGGGAATGCGGAAATTGCTTATTTCTTTGGTTTTAAGGGGTGATCAGGGTTTCGGAATAGTGTTCATCCACGATGATGCCGCCCGGGAATTCCGTGGACTGCTCCATGCGCAGACCGCTTCCCACGATAGTGGCGGAATAGGTATTGTTCCCCATGTTCTCAATATAAATATTGCCCTCTCTGATACGGTCTTCGTATTCGATGAACACGTGGATCTTTCCCTGAGCAGCAATGAGACCTTCGGTATCCTGCGGCGACCAGTATACAAGCTCTTCTTTCCCGTACTGCCGGTATACGTCGCCTGTAGTTACGGTACCGCTTCTGCCGATCATCTCACCGCCGTAACAGAACACGGATACTTTTTCGGGATTGCCGGCAAAATCAAAGGCAAAGGCCGGGTATACGGAGCTGTAGTACGGTTTGAATTCCCACAATGCCATTCCGCAGGCGGATTCGGGTTTCAGGCTGTGGATATCCCAGATGTATTCACCCATGGCGCTGTTTTTGCTGAAATGCACAAGCCAGACGGCGCCGTCCAACCGCAGAAGGCAATAGCGGTTGTTGATTTTCTGGTACAGGACTTCGTCGTATGTTTCCAAAAGATTTTTCGGTCCCATCACGGAAGGAACAAAGAAATCGTTCCATTCCCCGTCGGTCCACGGAAATTCCTGCCATTCCCATGTAATGGAATCGTTCAGGATTTCCACACCGCCTTGTCTGTCATCCCGGGCAAAGCTGTTTTCCGTGATCAGATATCTGTAACCCGTATCCCCGAAACTCATGGTCGAGCTGAGGGGATTCATGTATATGCAGGCATCCGAAACGTATGTGTTTACTTCCGTCATTTCGGAGATGGAATATATGGAGGTATACAGAGGAATCGCCTCGAATGACGGTGTGCCTTCCGTGGTCAGCACTTTTGTTTTCGGGGTCACGGCGCATCCGGCCAGAATAACGAGGGTCAGAATGATGGAAAAGACAGTTTTCGCTTTGGAGGGCTTCCGGAAGTTCAGGGCGCTGCGGATGCGGGTACGGATATTGCCTTCGCTGAATGCCGGAGAGACGGAGGTTCTTCCCTTCCGTCCGGCGGAAAAATGCAGGAGGGCGGTGGAATATTTCTCTCCCGCATCTTCGCCCAGCTGCTTCAGTACCCCTTCGTCACAGCGCATTTCCATATCCTTTTCCGCTGTCAGAAATGCGATCCATACAAGGGGATTGAACCAGTGAATGCACAGAGCGAGGTAGGCAAGGTATTTTATGATATGATCGAGGTGTCTGATATGGTACTGTTCGTGCAGAAGGACATAGGGCAGTTCCTCTTCGTTCATGGCGGAGGGGATATAGATTTTCGGTTTGATGATTCCGGCGGCGAAGGGTACGGAAATGTAGTCGCTCTGCAGGATATTCTTCCCATACGGTACGGCGCCGACCAGCTTCCGGTTCAGGCGGATGGCGGAAACAATACCGTACAGCATCATCCCTACCGCACCCGCAGCCCAGAGAGCGGTGACAACGGCCATGGATACACGATCGGTATACTGCCGGGTGGTGTACAGCGGGAAGCCTACGGTGGGACTGTAGTCATCCGCGGTATAGGAATCGGATGCCGGATCGTATGAGACGATCTGGTAGAAATCCGGCTCCGCTGCGGGGATATAGGAAACGGTGGCGGATATATCGATTTCCTCGGCCTCTCCCGGTCGTGCGACGGTGACCACCGACATGGGGGACGGCAGAGAGATCGGACACAGCAGGCGGAACAGTACAGCGGACCACAGCAGCCAGGAATAGATTTTCGGGGATTTACGCAGCAGCAGGCGGGTCAGCAATACAACAAGGATGATGAATCCGGACACAAGGCTCATGTTTAGGATTTTCGGAAAAAGAGTATACCATGTCATATCATTTTCCTCTGCTTTCCGCAATCAGCTTTTCCAGCTCCGCAATCTCCGTTTCCGACAGCTTTTTCCGGGAAGCGAAGGCGGCTATGAAGGCAGGCAGGGAGCCGTCGAAGGTATCTTCCACGAACTGCTCGCTCTGCATGGCGTAAAATGTATCTTTGTCGATCTTTGAAGTTACGATTCCCTTTTCGTTTTGGAAAATTCCCCGTTCACACAGCTTGTGCAGGATGGTATAGGTGGTGGGTTTCTTCCAATGCAGGGCTTCGGCGCACAGGCGGACAAGCTCTCCCGATGCAATTGGTTCGTTCTGCCAGATGATGTCCGCAAAACGGGATTCGATTTCTCCCAGTCGGATTTCGGGCATGATACTTCCTCCTCTGATTGGTTTATTAGCTGTAGACCAATATTAGTTTATCACGAGTAAACCAATTTGTCAATAGGCGGCAAAAGATATTACAAAATGTTCACAGACTGCAAAAAAACCGTAAAATAACAGAAAATTTCCATTTGCCGTATTTATTTTATGAAGCGTATGTGATATAATAGTATACTGTAGAAGTATATGCCCACGGGCAATGACATAAAGTGAGGTTTTACTACCATGTGTGGTTTCATCGGTTTTACCGGTATGCTGGCGAACAGACGCGAGGTTCTGAAAAAAATGGCGGACCGGATCATCCACAGAGGTCCCGATTCCGAAGGATTTCATATTTCCGGCGAAAGCGACTGTGACGCCGTTTCCCTGGGTTTCCGCAGACTATCCATTATTGACCTGGCGGACGGGTCCCAGCCCATGTACAACGAAGACGGCAGTATTGTCATCGTTTTCAACGGAGAGATCTACAATTTCATGGAACTGCGGGATCAGCTGATCGCCTGCGGACACGTTTTCAAAACCCGGTGCGATACGGAAGTTCTGGTACACGGTTACGAAGAATTCGGCGAAAAGCTTCCGGAAAAGCTGAGAGGGATGTTCGCTTTCGTGATCTGGGACGAACGGAAAAAGCGGCTGTTCGGTGCCCGTGACCATTTCGGGATCAAGCCCTTTTACTACAGTCTGCCTAAGGATGGTGTTTTCCTGTTCGGTTCGGAGATCAAGAGCTTTCTGGAGCATCCCGATTTCCGCTGTGCCGTGAATCCCAATGCCCTTCGTGCCTATCTGACCTTCCAGTATTCCGCGCAGGAAGAGACCTTCTTTGCAGGTACCTTCAAGCTGCCGCCGGCCCATTATTTCACCTATGAAAACGGTGTGCTCACCAAGACCCGTTACTGGGATGTGGATTTCTCAAAGAAGACCTCCATGTCCTACGAAGAAAGTGCCGAAGCCATTGATGCGAGAGTACGTGAATCCGTTGCCGCTCACAGAATCAGTGATGTGCCCCTGGGTGCGTTCCTGTCCGGCGGGGTGGACTCCAGCTATATTACCGCCTGCCTGATGCCCGAGGATACCTTCTCCGTGGGGTACGGTTCGGTAAACAACAAATTTGACGAAACCGGAGAAGCCGAGGCCCTGTCCGAAAAGCTGGGGATTCAGAATTATCTCCGCCATCTTACTGCCGAGGAATGTCTGGATGCCTTTGCGACGATCCAGTATCACATGGATGAACCCCAGTCCAATCCTTCCTCCGTTCCCCTGTATTTCTTAGCCAAGCTGGCCAAGGAACACGTTACCGTTGTTCTTTCCGGCGAAGGCGCGGATGAAATTTATGCGGGTTACGAGTGGTATGCGGACACGCCGCTGATGCAGAAGTACAAAAAGATTCCCGCGCCCCTCCGCCGTATGGCTGCCGGGATCACAAAGGGACTCCCCTACTTCAAGGGACACGATTTCATTCTCCACGGTACCGGCAGACCGGAGGATTACTTCATCGGTCAGGCGCTGGTATTCCCGGAAAAGGAAGCACTGGATATTCTCAAGCCCGCTTACCGCAATGCACCTTCCGTGCGGGATATCACCGATCCCATTTATGACAGAGTGCGGGATCTCCATGAAGTGGAAAAAAAGCAGTATCTGGACCTGAATCTGTGGCTGCCCGGGGATATTCTCCTGAAGGCGGACAAGATGAGCATGGCCCATTCTCTGGAGCTTCGTGTACCTTATCTGGACAAATATGTGATGGAAGAAGCTGCTATGCTGCCCGTTTCCTACAAGCTGGACGGTAAGGATACCAAAGCGGTACTCCGTACGGCGGCCAACAAGACCCTGCCGGACGAATGGGCACACAGACCCAAGAAAGGCTTCCCCGTGCCGATCCGCGACTGGCTGAAGGAAGAAGGAACTTACCAATCCGTCAAGGCCTGTCTGACCTCCGATGTAGCTGAGCAGTATTTCGATACCGCCGCTCTCTGCAGACTGCTGGACGATCACCGTGCCGGTACTGCCATGAACCAGCGCAAGATCTGGACGGTATACACCTTCCTGACATGGCACAAGCAATTCATCGGCTGAACACAATTTTAACATAGAGTAAGAAGGAATCATTATGGATCAGACCATTACTCCCGTCATTTTAGGCGCGGATCTGAACTGTTACAATGTAGCCAGAGCTTTTCATATGCGCTACGGTGTAAAGTCCTATGCGTTCGGACGTTACGCCATTGCGCCTACCAAATATTCCACCATCATTCACTTTACCGTGATTCCCGATATTGACACGGATGCGGTAATGCTCGATACCCTGCACCGTTTTGCCGATGCCCATCTCGGGGAAAAGCTGGTGCTGTTCGGATGCACCGACGATTATGCAGCCATGATCATCCGCAACAAGGATGAGCTGTCCGATTATATCATTCCCTATCCTTCTGTCCATCTGATGGATCCTCTGTCCAAAAAGGCGGAGTTCTATGAGACCTGCGACAAGTTCGGGATTCCCTATCCCTCCACTGTCGTCCTCAAAGAAGCGGCAAAGCAGGATATGCTGACGGCTGAAAAGCTCGGTTTCCCCTATCCGATCATTGTCAAGCCCTCCTCCAGTGCGGATTACTGGAAGTTCCCCTTTGACGGCATGAAGAAGGTTTATGTGGCCCATTCTCCCGAAGAAGCGGAAAAAATCATCGGCGACATCTATGCTTCCGGCTACCCGGACAAGATGATCCTCCAGGAATTCATTCCCGGCGGCGACTCCAAGATGCGGGTATTCACCACTTTCTCCGATGAAAAGGGGAAGGTTCGTGCCATGTGTCTCGGCCATACCCTGCTGGAAGAACATACCCCCAAGGGTCAGGGCAACCATGCCGCCATCATCACCGAACCGGTTTCCACCCTGCCCATGGCGGAAAAGCTGAAGGATCTGCTGGAATCCGTGGGATACACCGGTTTTGCCAATTTCGACATCAAGGAAAATGCGGACAAGCCCGGGGATTTCCGGATCTTCGAGATCAATCTCCGTCAGGGCCGCAGTAATTTCTATATGACCACCGCCGGTATGAATGTGGCTGAGCTGGCCACCGAAGTATTCACCTCCGACGGGTATGACTGTGTACGCTGTGAAAAGGAAACCTTCTGGCATCACATTCCCAAGAATGTGGTATACGGCTACACGGATGATATGGCGCTGATCCGCAAGGCCAAGGCGCTCAAGGCTGCCGGTGAGGAAAAATCTTCTCTCTGGTATCCCAAGGATATGTGCAAAAATCCCCTGCGTCTGATCTGCGTACTGGAACAGCTGCGCCGTCAGAACAAGAAGTATAAAGTATATTGTCCCAAACCCAACCATAAATAAAGGATTGTGATTGTATGAACGGTCCCCGTCCGCTGCTTGGCATTCTGGGAGGACTCGGTCCTCTTGCCAGCGCCTATTTTTACGAAATGATCACCGGCTTCACCAAGGCCGAAACCGATCAGGAACATATTGATATCATTCTCTCCAGCCGTGCATCCACACCGGACAGAACGGATTTCATTCTCGGGAAAAGTGATGAGAATCCCCTGCCATACATGATTCACGATGCCCGTTCGCTGGAAACTTACGGCGCTACCGCCATTGTGATTCCCTGCAATACGGCTCACCATTTCCTGCTGGAAGTGCGCCGCGCGGTTAATGTGCCCGTACCCAGCATCATCACCGAAACCACGCTGTATCTGAAACGGAACGGTTACAAAAAGGCCTGTATTCTGGCCACTGCCGGGACGATTCATTCCGGTTCCTATCAGCAGGAGCTGACCAAGCACGGAATGGATTTCGCCATTCCCGATGAAAAGGGCCAGGCGATTGTGATGGATATTATTTACAACGACATCAAAAAAGGGGTTATTCCGCCGGCCGAAAAGCTGTATCAGGTGGCAGAGCCTCTGTTTGCCGACGGGTGCGACTGTGCCATTCTTGCCTGCACCGAGCTTTCGCTGATGCAGAGAGTTATGGATGACAGACGGTTTGTGGATTCCCTGGCTGTGCTGGCGGCTGTTTCCATTCGTCTGATGGGTCATGAGACCGTCGGTTTCGCCGATACGGGTGATTTGGGTGACATGGGTCGGTTCCGGGATTTTCCCCATCCCGTGCTTCCCTGAGACCCGTTTGCTGAAAGGATACCATCAAAATGCTGCTCACTTCCCTTCTTCCTGCCTGTCAGGATTATACGCTGTACGGTTCTCCCGCGGGACTTGATGTACAGGGTATTGAATACAATTCCCGGTATGCGGGAGAAAACAAAATATTTGTCTGTATGCCCGGTGCCAGAATTGACGGACATGCCTATGCGCCCATGGCTTATGAGCAGGGCTGCCGGATCTTCGTCTGCGATCACCGGATGGGTCTGCCGGAGGATGCGGTACAGATCGTTGTGGAAACACCCCGTCTGACCCTTGCTCTGCTCTCCGCCGCATATTACGGCAATCCCGCGGATTCTCTGACGGTCATCGGTATTACCGGAACCAAGGGCAAAACCACCACCGCTATTCTGCTGTCGGAAATTCTCAGTGCGTCCGGTCATCCCTGTGCGTACATCGGTTCCAACGGTGTAACCATCGGTACGGCGCATTACGAAACGGTGAATACCACGCCCGAAAGCCGGGAGCTGCATCGCTATTTCCGGATGATGGTGGACGAGGGGATCACCCATGTGGTTATGGAGGTTTCTTCCCAGGCGCTGAAGTTCTGGCGTGTACACGGGATCACTTTCGATACCTGTCTGTACACCAATCTGTCCGAGGACCACATCAGTCCCACGGAGCATCCGGATTTTGAGGAATACAAGGAATGTAAGACCCGTCTGTTCCGTCTGTACGGGTGCCGGCATATTGTCTGCAACGGGGACGATCCTTACTGCGGGGATATGATCCGCGGTGCGGATGCGGAGATCATCCGGTATGCCATTGATTCCGAAGCGGAATTCTGCGGCGGCAATATCCGTCCTTTCCGCAGTGAGACGGCATTGGGTATTGATTTTGACTGTAAGACAGGTGGACACAGTGTACCTGTTCGTCTGCGTACACCCGGGGATTTCTCGGTGTACAACGGACTTTGCGCCATTGCGGCCGCCCATATTTACGGTGTTCCGGCGGAACGGTGTGCGGAGATTCTGAAGCGTATGTCCATCCGCGGTCGGTTTGAAATCGTGGATGCGCTGGACAATGTTACCTTCATCATTGACTATGCCCACAACGGACTCAGTCTGGAAAGTGCTCTGTCCGTACTTAGGGAATATAATCCCCATCGGTTGATCTGTCTGATCGGTACGGTAGGCGGAAAAGCGCAGAACCGGCGTGAAGAACTGGCGGATGCGGCGGGACGTCTGGCGGATTATGTGATTTTCACTTCCGACAATCCCGACAGAGAACCTCCGGAAGATATTATCCGGGATATGCTTCTGACATTCCGTAATGCAAAGCCTTATGAAGCCATTGTAGATCGGGAAGAAGCGGTTCGCCGGGCTGTACAGATGGCGCAGGATGGAGATATTGTTCTGTTTGCCGGTAAGGGACATGAAAATTATCAGCTGATTAATGGTGAGAAGATTCCTTTTTCCGAGAGGGATCTGATTTTGGACGAAGCCGCTGTACTGAAGGAAGGATTACAGACCCGATTGATATAACATAGAATTACAATGTCATTTAGATAAGATGGCATAAGTTTAGATATGAAACAAGGATTCCTTATTCTCAATGTATGTAGAAGAAGGAATCCTTGTTTCATTATTATTTGATATATTCAATCTGTTCAATAAGAGTTTTGTATTGTGACATTTCTTCCAAGCACTTGAATGTATCGCATTTCAGAAATCTTATGAGTTTTCCCTTAAGGTCGTGATATTCCGCATTTCCGTCGTGCCCGTAACCAAATGAATAATCCCGCAAGAGTGGAACATCAAGCTCATTCTTTTTATTGTAATTATCTGCCTGTGTGATTATAAATGCAACGCCTTTTTCCAGCAGCCTGATTGCATCATCTGTACGTCCCAACTTCACAAGACATTCCGCCGGGAAACGATACATGGGGTAATAATCATGAATAAACGGCGGTCTGTATTTTTCTTCTGTATACATTGCTTCTATCATATTACGAAGAAAAGCATAGCAATACAGCGCATCTTCCAACTTATCTTCACGCATATATAAGTTGCCCAACATCGCTGTTTCGTGTCCCAAATAATAAGCAAGTTGTTCGATGTTGTAGCAGTGGTACCTTTTCTGTTCTGCCGTTTTTCCCGCAGAGTATTTCAAATCTGCCATAAGAATTCCGTGCGTGTCACTTATACTATGCGGAAAAGTATCGGCCAGGCTATAAGCCGCATCCCAGTTTTTTCGATGAACATGGATATCAATCAGCCGTCGTTTTGCTGACAATATGCGG
>SVTO01000031.1 GCA_015063745.1 Oscillospiraceae bacterium
CAGAAGTCTTGGGTGTTTCGACCGTTGCGACGGTCGATGAGGGGCTTTGCCCCTTCAAACCCCACGAGCTTTTGAAAAAGCTCGACCAAAACTTTTCTACTTGCAACAGCCTCTTTTTTGTCATAGGAATATCAGAAATTCCGGCCGTTCCAACCCCATGTGCCGATGCCTTCGTACTTTACGTAGATACGGTCTTCGGGAATCTGCAGGACTTCCTTCAGGATGGCACATACATCCCTGGTCATCTTTTCGGCACCGGCAGGGTTAACGTCACCGAAAAGCTTTACTTCCACATAAGCGGTGGGTGCGTCCTGATTGCCCATGAACCACAGGCGGCAGTTGTCTTCAAAATTCAGCATCAGCCATCTTTCCGTTTTGCCGGGGAAATTTTCGATCGCGGCACCGAATTTTTCCTTCAGAAGTTTTTCCTTATCGGGAGTGATGACTGTGGATACTTTCGTTTCGATATAAGGCATATTTTTTCTCCTTTATGCTTTTTTCAGTATTTCCGCAGCTGTTTCCAGCATTTCGATTGCCAGTTCCTGATTTTCCGTCAGCAGGTTCCAAACAGCGTCTTCTGTAAGTACGCCACATCTCAGATCGGGAGGGAGATTTCCCTTCTCGGAATCCTCGAAATCCGCACGCCACTGCAGACTGTCGTAATAGGTGGACAGACTGCGGATTGTGTCTTGTACATCGCGGAACAGCGCCAGTGCTTCTTCATACTTGGTAAGCACTTCTGTACACCGGTTCAGGGCATCTTCCATCTGTTCGATATATTTTATGCGGTTTTCTGCGGAATTTTCCATTTTGAATCCTCGGTCTTTCTCTGTTGGCTGAAATGCCGGATTATCAATACATAGTACGGGCAATTACGTTATTCTGGAGGTCTTCGTTCAGATTGACAAAACGGTCGCTGTAACCGCCTACACGTACGATCAGGTCGCGGTGTGCGTCGGGGTTCTTCTGGGCGTCGAGCAGTTCTTCCTGGGATACAACGCCGATCTGGATCTGCTGGCCGCCACGTTCAAAGTAGGATTCCCACAGGGACAGGAAGGCTTCCTTGCCCGGTTCGGAATTGAAGATGTTCTTATCGAATTTCAGATTCAGGATAAAGCCGCTGGCGGGCAGAGTCTGGTCCAGATGCAGGCAGGAGTTCAGCAGGGCTGTGGGACCGTTGGTATCTCTGCCGGGTGTGGCACCGATGGAGTCGGCGATGATCGGGTCGGAGCACTTTCTGCCGCTCGGCAATGCACCCAGCGCACGTCCCATGCCGGGAGAGTTGATGAAGGGAGAACAGCCGCTGGTGAAGAAGCCCCCGCGGAAGGTCGGAATGGTACGCAGGTAACGGCTGCAGTGGTTGATGGCCTTTTCCGCCAGTTCGTCCACGTATTCGATATCGTTGCCGAACTTCAGCTCATTATTGGCGAAGAAGCGGAAATCTTCCTCATGGCCTTCAAAATTCTTAGCGGCCATATCCGCGATTTCCTGAAGGGTATACTTTTTCTCTTCAAATACGTACTTCTTGATGGCTGCAAGGGAGTCTGCGGTTTCGGCGATACCGTGGAACAGGATCTGGCCGTGGCCGTAGAGGGGACCGCCGTTTTTATAGTCCTTTGCCTTTTCGATACATCCTTCGATCAGGATGGAACGGTAGGGGTTCGGGGATTTTTCTGCGTATGTTCTCTGGGCGAGATTGGCAAGGCCTGTAGTTACGTCCAGCAGGTGCTGTGCCTGAATGATGAAGGCGCTGTAGAAATCTTCGAAAGTCTTGAAAGATTCGATTGTACCCGTTTTCGGGCCGAGGACATTGCCGGTTACTGTGGAAACACCGTTATTCAGCGCCAGTTCCACCGCTTTCGCCAGGCATACCTGTCCGTCTTCCAGACCCATATGGCTCTTGGACTGGATGTCGATCTGGTTACAGCCGTTCATAACATATTCATGGGCGTCTGCTGCGGGAATACCCAGGCTTTCCAGTGCCGGGCAGACCACTTCGTCATTGTACAGAGCCGGCAGACCGCAGCCGGTTGCCAGAGCCTTGTGTGCAGCTTCCATCAGTTCCTTCGGTGTACCTTTATGCCAGCGGAGGGTCAGGTTGGGCTTGGTGGCATTGGCGGCAGCAGTTTCTTCGAGAATGGCGTAGGTCAGGGAGTTGGTCAGGTCATTGCCTTCCGCGTCGGAACCGGAAATGCAGAGGTTCCATGCATCCGCTTCGATCAGCTTCCGCCATACCATATGGAGGTATTCTCTGCGGAGAGGTTCATCGGTCTTTTCCCAGAAGGGATACATGTACTGGTCGAAATGTCCGGGGGAGTCCTGACCGTCGAAGCACATATTCAGAATGAACAGAATGGACGCTTCCGCAAAGTCACGGCAGGGCTTCTTGGGGGCGTGATCGAAGGTTTTTACGGTGCGGGCATAGTATGCCTTGGTTTTTTCGTCGGTGCAGGCTTCCATGAGCTGGGCCGCTTTTTCGCCGTAACGGGCGCACATGACATCGAAGGCATCCAGCATCATGTCCATGGCATCGTAGAAATCGTCCTTGCCTTCATTGATCGCACGGTATTTGGCAACCTTTTCACGGTAATAATCCGTACCGTTGGCGGCAAAACCGGCGAAATCAGGGTTGGCGTGGCCCATCCAGCTGCCGGCCCACATATGGCCTTCCGTTTCGTGCATTTCATATTCGGGTGTTCTCTCATAGCTGTTGGAGGCCCAGGAAGGCATATTCTCCAGAATATATTTTTCGTCTTCCGGATCCACATCGCCGTTCTGGCTGGATCCCTTTACGGAACCGGGCCGGAATACAAGGCTGTTGGCAAAAGCAAAATATACTTCTCCGAGAGCAACACCTCGGCAGAAGCCCTGTTCATCCACATTGAATGCGGACAAGGGCAGTTCCTTCATGGCTGTGAGGAATCCGGCTGACATTCTTTTGAGTTTGCTTCCACCTTCACAGGACAGAAAACCTCTGGAAAACGGGAATCTTTTTGTTTTGAATTCGTGCATATGTCATTACCTCCTTGTAAGAGTTTTTCGCTGCGTTTCACTACGGTTGTACTTTGTAGAACCGTATACTATATTATTACATTATTCTTCCGCAAATGTCAACACTTTTCCAAATATTTTTTCAAGAAATTTTCCGGTTCAGAAACGGTTGTTTACCGCGGCTTCCTCGATGGAATATTTGGAGATGATATCGTAGTCCACAACCACCTCGGGAATGTAGCTTTCGATGTAGTCGGTAAACAGCTTGTTGCGCAGGTCCTCTTCAAAATCCGCGAAGAAATCGGCGTTGTCGGGGTTGTTGTATGCACCTTCGTCAAGGGGCAGGCGCATCAGAAAATGGACGCCGTATGCGCTGTCCACACGGGTGATTTCACCCACTTCCAGTTCGAATGACGCCTTCACTACATCGGAAATATAGTCGATGGTATGGGTCAGGTAATAGCCGTTTGCGTAGAAATGGTCTTCCGAATAGGTTTCGTAGATCTCTTCGAAATCTTCACCGGCTTTAATGGCAGCATCGATGATACCGATGGTCTTGTCCTTGGCGGCTTTGTTTTCCTCGGACATGGCATTTATGATATAATTGCCGTTTTCGTCCGTTTTCAGGTAACCGTCCTCATCGGTTTCGTATTCGTAGCTGTTATTTACGTAGATCTGGCGGACTCTGCAGTAGTTGTCTTCATAATACTGCTGTCTGTCCGTGTCAGTTACGGTATTGACGCCGTTTTCACCGTAGGTATAGGCGAACATGAGATCGTTGATCTCCTGCATGAGGCAAACTTCCTTCAGCATATTCATGTTGATGCCGTATTTGCCCAAAGCGGCGTTCAGGGTGTTTTTGTTGCCGTCCGCGTAGTTCTTCAGAAGATCGGCTATATATTCGTCCACCGCTTCTTCCACGGCTTCGGGTACCTTCAGACCGGCTTCACGGAACAACTCGGAGCAGATCAGAGTCATGGAAATATTGTCAACGGTGGAGTCGAACAGGTACTCTTCCACCGTCATGCCGTTGTCCAGTTTGGAGCGGTAGTGGGCGGCGGTGTCTTCCATGTCCGTGTAGGTATTCAGGTAGATGCCCTTATAGGAGCAGAGCCAGTAGACAAACTGGTTTTCCGTGATATGGCTTTTGCCGAAGGTCATTACGGGATCGCCCGCGCTGCAGGATGTGAACATTCCGACAATCACAAGGGCTGCCGTAATGCCGCTTAACCATCTTTTGATTTTCATTTCTGTACCTCGCTGTGTGTTTTCTTATACATTACCACATGATTGTGACATTTTCAGGTTTTTTGTATGAAAAGAGTGTATTTTTTCAGAATATCCAGGACAAATTCCGTATTTCTTTCGCCCTTCGGTACCTTCATGAGGAAACAGGGCGACTGGCCGAGGGAGACACGGGTTCCGGCTTTCGGGAAGGTTTCCGCCAGCTTCGTTACGGCTCCGGCATCCATCTGATAGGGATACATCCGCACCACACCTTCGTTTTCTTCCACCTTACGCATACCGGCATTCCGGGCCATGGCCTTTATATAGCCTATACGGCACAGGTTAACGGCGGAGGAACCGGGTTCACCGTAACGGTCGCACATTTCGTCCAGTACGTCGTTGTAGTCCTCTTCGGTTTCGATACGGGCGATTTTTTTGTACATATCCATTCTCTGGGGGGCGGAGGGAATGTAGCTTTTGGACAGGAAAGCGTCGCACTTGATGTCGATGGCACATTCGGGTTTCGGCGGCTTGACTTCGCCTTTTTCCTCGATGACCGCCTCATTCAGCAGCTTCATGTACAGATCGTACCCCACTGCTTCCATGTGACCGTGCTGTTCAGCACCGAGCAGGTTTCCGGCACCGCGGATTTCCAGATCGCGCAGGGCGATTTTGAATCCGGCACCGAATTCCGCATATTCCTTGATGGCAGCCAGACGCTTTTCCGCAACGTCGGACAGTACTTTGGATTTTTTATAGGTGAAGTAAGCAAAAGCACGGCGGCTGGATCGTCCTACTCTTCCCCGGATCTGGTGAAGCTGGGACAGGCCGTAGTGGTCGGCGTTTTCAATGATCAGGGTATTGGCGTTGGGAATATCCACACCGGTTTCGATGATGGTGGTGCAGACGAGGATATCCACGTTGCCCTTCATCAGCTCCTGCCATACTTCCTCGATTTCGTCCCGATCCATTTTTCCGTGGGCTACAGCAATACGTGCATCGGGAATGGCTTTCTGCAGTTTGCCTGCCACGTTGAAGATGCCGTCCACGCGGTTGTAGAGGTAGAACACCTGTCCGTTGCGGCGGAGTTCCCGTCGGATGGCTTCGTGGAGGATGGCTTCGTCGTATTCCAGCACGTAGGTCTGGACGGGGGAACGCTGACCGGGGGCTTCTTCTAAGATACTCATATCCACGATTCCGCCCATGGCCATATTCAGCGTACGGGGGATGGGAGTGGCGGTCAGGGTCAGGATGTCGGCGTTTGTGGCGATCTGCTTCAGTTTTTCCTTCTGGGCCACGCCGAAACGCTGTTCTTCGTCGATGATGATCAGTCCCAGATCGTGGAACTCCACGTCCTTGGAAATCAGGCGGTGGGTGCCGATAATGATGTCCGTTTCCCCTCTGCGTACTTTGCGGATGGTGGCCTGCTGCTGGGCGGTTGTGCGGAAGCGGGATACCATGTCGATCTGTACCGGGAAAGCGCGCATACGGCTGAGAAAACTCTGGTAGTGCTGGTAGGCGAGGATGGTGGTAGGGACGAGAATAGCGACCTGCTTCCCGCTCATGACGGCTTTGAAGGCGGCGCGGAGTGCTACTTCCGTTTTGCCGTAGCCTACGTCGCCGCAGAGCAGTCTGTCCATGGGGAAATCCGCTTCCATATCCCGGCGTACATCCTCGATGGCGCGGAGCTGGCCGTCCGTTTCTTCATATTCGAAGGAGGCAGCAAATTCACGGCACATATCGTCATCGGGATCGAACCGGATCCCTTTGGTACGTTTGCGTCGGGCGTACAAATCGATCAGTTCCTTGGCCATTTCCTTTGTGGCGGCTTTGGCTTTGCTTTTCGCTTTTGTCCAGTCGGCGCCGCCCATTTTCGACAGCTTGACCATACCGCTGTCCGAGCCTGCGCCGATGTATTTGGATACCAGATCCAGCTGATCCACCGGCAGGAACAGTTTATCGGTGCCGGCATATTTGATGTGCACATAGTCACGGGAGCTGCCGCCGATGGTCAGGTTTTCAAGGCCCATGTACTGGCCGATACCGTATGCGGCGTGGACAACGAAATCCCCCACTTCCAGGTCGGCATAGGACATTATGGCTTCCGCGGCACTCTTTTTCTTCTGGGATTTGCCCCGCAGGATCTTGCCGATGCCGGATTTTGCCGATGCGGAGGAGAAATCCAGAAATACAAACCGGGGGGAGACAAGCTCAAATCCGCCGATGTATTCGCCCGTCATGGTCAGTACGGTATTCGGCAGTTTCCGCACGAACAGTTCGTCCAGATGGGCGTTCCAGCGGGTATTGTCTGCGTTGTCGGGCAGGGATGCCGCTGTATAGCCTTTGTCGGTACAGGCTTCCAGAACGGATTTCTGTTCACCTTCCGTAGCACAGAGGACCACTGCGGTACAGCCGGCGTCCGTGTAGTTTCTGAGATCATCCAACAGCAGTTCCATCCGTCCGGCATAAGCAGGAATATGGCGGGTACCGAAAGAGAAGTTGCCGGCGGGGATCAGGCCTGCGTGGGATCGGGCAAGGGCGTCGATGAATACGGTGGGATAGTTCTCGGTTTTGGCGATGACCGATTCCCATTCCCGCATATAGCAGCCGTCCTTTATGGGGGGAAGTTCCAAGTTTTCCAGCATATCTTCTATACTCTGGGACAGAAGGGCGTCGGCGGCGTAGACTCTTTCTTCCGCGGTCGGTGCGTCCAAAAGGATCATCATGCCTTCCGCGTAGTCCAGAAGGCAGTCGCCGTCCGGATACACAAGGGGCAGGTATTTATCCAGGAAAGGGATATCCAGTTCGTTTTCCAGCGCTGCCAGTTCTGCCGCAAGCAGGGTGCAGGCACGGCTGTATTTTTCGTCGGCGTTGTCCGTTCTGCCGATGCGCTGGATTTGTCGGCGGATCAGGGTGATGATCTCCTCACGCTGTTCCCTGTCCAGCAGAATTTCCTTTGCGGGAGGGATTACAGTGTCGCCTTCAATGGTTTCGATGAATCGCTGGGTGATGGGGTCGAAGGTTCCGATTCTGTCCACTTCGTCCCCGAACAGTTCGATACGGATCGGGTATCTGGCCGGCGGATACACATCTATGATGCCGCCGCGGATGGCAAACTGTCCGGCACCTTCCACCAGATCCACACGGGCATATCCGGCATCCACAAGACGGGCGGTCATGTCGGTGATGTCCAGTTCCGCATTTTCCTTCGGCAGGCGGATGCTCTTTTCACCCAGCAGTGCCGGCGGGATGGTGACCTGCAGAAGTGCTTCCGCTGTTGTACAGATCACATCCGGTGTTTCGGCGGGTTCGTATTCGCCGGTGGAGATGCCGTACAGGGCGGACAGCACAATAAGCCTCTCATTTTCGAAATCATGGGAGGCTGTCATATTATTGAAGTTGTAATCCCGCATGGGATAGAAGGCGGTATGCAGTCCTGCGTTTTCCAGCAGTCCACGGCAGGCGGCGGCTTTTTTCTCGTCGGCGCATACCAGGAGGATCGGATCCCCCGTATCGCTGAAGTCACGGCAGAAGGCACCGAGGAAGATTCCCTCCGCCCCTTCGCTGAGTCCGCTGACGTAATAGGGTCTCTGCTTTCCTCTGCGGGGTTCGTTCAGCATTTTCACAAGACCGGTATACTCCCGGCTCCTGCGGAAAATGTCCTGCAGTATAATTATATTCATTTTTCCACCGTTTTTTCTTCTTCGGAAGGCTTGGCTTCTTCCTTTGCTTTCGGCTTCATACCGTTGAATCTGCCCATGGCGTCGTCCGTTTTGCCGGCCATGATCAGTTTGATGATCTCATAGGTGGCTTCCAGGCAGGGATAAATGTTTTTGCAGTCCTCATCGCTCAGGTTGCCCAGCACCCAATCGGCCATGTCGTAATCCTTATGGGGCTTTTCTCCGACACCCAAACGTACTCTGGGGAACTGATCGGAGTTGAGAATTGTGATGATACTGCGCAGCCCTCGCTGGCCGCCGTCCGAGCCGGATTTGCGGATGCGCATTCTGCCGGGGGCAAGATTTACGTCGTCGGAGAACACGATGATGTTTTCTACGGGAATTTTATAGAAGTTCATGGCTTCCTGCACCGCTTCGCCGGACAGGTTCATGAAGGTCTGGGGTTTCATGAAAAGAACCCGTTTGCCGTCCACAGTCCCCTCTCCCGTCAGGGATTTGAACCGGAGGCGCTTGATTTCGATGCCGCATTTCTGGGACAGATAATCCATAGCCATAAAGCCTGCGTTGTGACGGGTACGGGCATATTTGTCACCGGGATTGCCCAGTCCGCATATAATATATTCCGGCGGCCCCGATGTGGTGCTCTGCTGGCTGATTTTTTTGAACAGTTCCATAATGTCGCTCATTTTTGTGTACCTCCTCATGGGTCAATGTGTCCGAACGGCGAAAAAACCCCTTTGGAACGGGGGTGGGGATATTATGCTTATATGATACCCTAAATCCTTCGTAAAATCAAGGGGAAATGGGGATATTTCCAAATTTTTCCGAGGTTTTTTCTTTATATTATATCTCTGCAGTCCCGCCCGGGTTCATTTTCAGAATACGGTTTCGGTAAGGTTCGCTGCTGTCGTCCGCTTTCAGGCGGTCTGCGATATCCGTGGTACCGAAATAATGCATGGGGATGCAGGTAGTTATGTCGAAGTGGCGCATATAGTAGTCGATATTCAGAAAAGCACCTTTTTCCTGTCGGTTGTCCAGTGTCAGGAAAGCAAGGTCGATGGGAATGCCGGCAAGGGGGGCGGTATACTGCATGAAGTGGCCCATCATCCGGCGGGACTGGTTTCTGTCCATGCCTTCCCACAGCCAGAGGCACAGGTCCCCGGCGTGATAGATCCGTTTGTCCCCGGCGGTTACGAGAAATGCCACGCCGCAGTCGGTGGAGAACAGGGTACGCACGGAAACCGTTCCGATCCGTTCTTCCGCATCGCCCCGGAGGAAATGACAGTTCTGCACGCCGTACTGTGCCGGCCAGTCTTTGCGGATGTCGGCGGCGAGGATGTAGCGGATGGAGGGATATTCCTTCTGCCATGTGAAAATTTCCGGATTCAGGTGGTCGGGGTGGTGGTGGCTGACAAACACGCAGATCTCTTTATCCGCCGGAATTTTCGGGCGCGGACCGGTGTAATAGTCAAATACGAGAAAATACTTCTCCGTCTCCACGGAAAAGCCGCTGTGGCCGTGATAGGTGATCTTCATCGGACTTGCTCCTTCCTTTTTCTGCAGTATAGCAGAATGGGCGGATTTTTGCAAGAAAAGTATGTTACGGAATTGTAAAGTCTTAAAATACCCTTTACTTTTTCGGAATTTTATGGTATTATATAAGTTGGAAAACTACGAAACGTGTTTTTGCAATATGTTGTGCGGTTTCGCACTTATTGAATATCAGAAGGAAAGGATCTGTACTATGTCTTCCAATGTAAACGAAGCTGTAAATGCTCCCTATGACTTTCAGGAAATTCTGACCCACTTCAATATCGAAGTTCTGCCTTCTTCCTACGGCAACGGTCATATCAACGATACATTTATCGTTCACTCCAAACCCGATTATATTCTTCAGCGCATCAACAAGAATGTATTCAACAGACCCGAAGATGTTATGGAAAACATTCAGGGTGTTACCTCTTTCCTGCGCGAAAAGATCATTGCTGCCGGTGGAGATCCCGACAGAGAAACCCTGACCCTGATCGAAACCAAGGAAGGTCTGCCCTACTACAAGAACGAAAACGGCGATTATTTCCGTATGTACAAGTTCATCACCGGCGCTACCTCCTATGATCTGGTGGAAAATCCCCAGCAGCTGTACCATGCCGCAAGAGCATTCGGTAAGTTCCAGAATCTGCTGGCCGAATATCCGGCCGAAAAGCTTCACGAAACCATCGTGAACTTCCACAACACCAAGGTTCGTTTCCAGAACTTTGTTAAGGCTGTGAATGAAGATGCTGTGGGCAGAGCCAAGGATGTCAAAGAAGAAATCAAGTTTGTTCTGGACAGAGAAGCGGACTGCAGCGTAGTGGTTGATGCGATTGCGGAAGGTAAGATCCCGCTGAGAGTTACCCACAACGATACCAAGCTGAACAATGTTATGTTGGACAATGTTACCGGCGAAGGCGTTTGCGTAATCGACCTCGATACCGTTATGCCCGGTTCTCTGCTGTATGACTACGGCGATGCACTCCGTTTCGGCGGTTCCAGCGGTGCGGAAGATGAAAAGGATCTGTCCAAGATCTGGTTCGATATGGAAAAGTTCGAAGCATTCACCAAGGGCTTCTTAGAAGAGCTGACCTCCATCACCGACGAAGAGCTGGCACTGCTTCCCTTCTCCATCAAGCTCATGACTCTGGAATGCGGTTCCCGTTTCCTGGCCGACTATCTGGCAGGAGATGTGTACTTCAAGACTCACTATCCGGAACACAATCTGGACAGATGCCGTACCCAGTTCAAGCTCGTTGCTGAAATCGAAGCCAAGATGGATGAGATGAACGCCATCGTTCGCCGTCTGGCAAACAGATAAACGGAATACAGGGATTGTTCATCACGGACAGTCCCTTTTTCTTTACTGTGATCATTTTTTCGGACAGGAGATTATTATGCGTAATTCGACTCTCGGGTATCTGGAGAAGGACGGATGTTATCTGATGCTTCACCGGATCAAGAAGGAAATGGATATCAACAAGGATAAATGGATCGGTATCGGCGGCGGTATGGAAGACGGGGAGTCGCCGGAAGAATGTATGCGTCGGGAGGCTCTGGAAGAAACGGGGCTTGCGCTCGGCAGGATGGATTACCGCGGGATTGTCACCTTCTGGTGTACGGATGAAAAAGGGGAGAATCCTTATGGGGAATATATGCATCTCTTCCTGTGCCGGGATTTTTCCGGGGAGATGCGGGAATGTGATGAGGGGACACTGGAGTGGGTACCCATAGAAAAAGTTCCTCTTCTCCCCATTTGGGAAGGAGATAAGATCTTTCTGCGTTTTTTACAAGAAGAGGTTCCCTTTTTCTCGTTGAAATTGGTATATCGCGGGGATAATTTAATTCAGGTAATTTTCAACGATGATTTTTACCCAATCGGATCCTAAAAAAATCAATATGTTTTACCTTAATAGAAAACAGGTTGCCATTCACAGACAACCTGTTTTTTATCGTCATATAATTTCCCACTAAGCTCAACTGATATGGCCGTACCTTGGAAAATACATATTACTTTCTGTTCTTCTTGTTCTTCAGAACGAGAATACCGCTGGTGATGCTGATTGCAGCCAAAACGAGGGCAATGTCAGCAGTCTGGGGAGCAGAAGTGGTATCGTCAACAACTTCTTCGGCAGCAGCTTCGGTTGCAGCTTCAGTTGCAGCTTCAGTTGCAGCTTCGGTGGCAGCTTCGGTTGCAGCTTCGGTTGCAGCTTCAGTTGCAGCTTCGGTTGCAGCTTCAGTTGCGGCTTCGGTTGCAGCTTCGGTTGCAGCTTCAGTTGCAGCTTCGGTTGCAGCTTCGGTTGCAGCTTCGGTTGCAGCTTCGGTTGCAGCTTCGGTTACACTGGGAACAAGAACATATTCTATAGTTTGAGTACCCCAAGTATGTCCCTGCACTCCATTCGCCAGAATAACAGGAATTTCATTACCTTCATCATCATAAACAACATACTGTGCATAATCATTGTACTGGAGGGAGTACGCAAATATAGCACCGGCTTCCAGCTTGAGAACCGCATTCGCCGGAATTGCCACTTCGGTTACGTATCCATTACCGGTGCACACACCGGCTGCCCATACCTGTGTACTATCAATCAACGCAGATACATCACTTCCATCACCTGCTGCAGCAATGACACCCTGACCCATGGTGTTGACATGAATCTGCAGTACATGAGAATTGTAACTGCTACTCAGGTAATGTTCCACATTATCATTAGTATTCCATTTTGTATAATCTACGTCCAGATACAAGTCTTCTGTAGAAGTTTCGTCATTGATGACGGTACAAACATATAAGTAGTTTTCATCCCAAACCATGTACGCTTTGGTCCCATATGCAGTGGTGAATTCTGTACTCATCTGCGGTTCCCAATAAAACTCAAAGTTTGTCAGTTCTACAGCCGCAGAAGAAAGGTATATATCATCCAATACCCCGTCAATTACAGGAGTCCCATAGGAAACATCAACTTTGATAATTTCCACTTTCTCTGTTTCTTCGACAGTTTCTTCTGCGCAAACTGTCATGCACATTGTGGATACAACCATAACAACAGATAACAGAATTGTAAGAATTTTCTTCATAAAAATGCATCCTTTCTGAATTTTATTTTCATTACAAAAATGTATCCACAACCTCATCCTCCTGTTTCCGGTACGGTGGAACACGTGCTGAAATGACTGTGGATTTACAGCACCAGGACTTTAACATCCCAATATTTTACATTCTTGTTACTACTTTATTAAGTATAGCATAATACCTTCTTGCTGTCAATTATTTTAATCAGTAAAATACAATTTCTATTTCTTACACAAATAAGATACCGTTTATTTATGCATTTGCACTGTTTCCATAAATTAAAAGAGGTGTCGCGTTAAGCGTTCACCTCCAGTTAAGTGTATCCAAAAGGAGCGTTTGTTGTAAAGCAGGTTTTGAGTGTTACCGAAAATAAAGGTATACTGTTTTCTTAGCATGTTTGTTATTCCGGCAAAACCACAAAGGCATTGTTGATCCATCTCTCATGACCGAGGCTGGGTTTGTTAATGTAGGTATCTTTGTACACCATTGCCGTAGAGCTTCCGCCGTCCAGCATGGCTGCGTTGTATGCGCCTTCTGCCAGCATGACTTCCTGCAGGACATCCAGATCACAGCCCAGACTCCAGTCTACCTGACGCCCGTCGATGACCAGGAACAGAAACTCTCCGCTTTCCCGCTGGCCGATAACAGTACGGGGTGCAATCCCCCAACCGCCGGTACCGTCCTTGATCATGCCTTCTCCGTTGACGACCAGAAAAGGCCAGAAGGATACGGCGCTGACGATATCGTTTTTGAGTGCCCAGTCGGTGGTACAGTGGCGGAGTACCAGAGCACCGTTTTTGTTGATGCCGATCATATTGTATATGGTTGTATTATCGGAAACATAGGGGTAGATCAGTTCGCTGTTCTCAATCAGCATACCTGCCGGGATGCCGCCGTTGGAGTCGTAGTTCACGCCGTCCTGGAAGCCGCCGCCGTTGATGCCTGCAATCGCACCGCTGTTCTGTACCATGGTCATGACCTTTTCCCCGCAGGAATACTGCTTGGAGGAATCCACCAGCTTGACACGCATGGGGTTTTCCACAAGCATGACGTACCCTCTCCAGGTACTGCCGCTGACTTCCTTGACGTACAGGCCTTTTTCCAGTTCTGTGTAGCCTTCGTTGATGTAGGGATTTTCCGGTTCGGCCGGGGTGCTTTCCGCTTCATTGGTTTCCGCATCCGTTTCGGTTTCGGTTTCTTCCTTGTTGAAATTCAGGATAATGGAATCGTGGGCGGAGTCATCCACTCGGTTGGCATCCATGATGGCATTGATTTTTTCCTCCGGGATAAACATGGTGGCAAGATATTTATGGGTCATGGTGGTCATGGCCGTGCACACCCATGTATTCTGCAGGGACGAAGATGCTCCTGCGGCGATCACTATGTAAAAACTCAGCATGGCACCCATCAGAACCACACTTGCGGTACAGAGGATGATGGACACGGTCTGCCAGAGTCGTTTTGTTTTTCTTTTCATGTTTCTCTTCACATCCGTTTTTGATTTGGGTATTAGACGTCCGGTTTCGGACAATGTTCCCTTTTCGGGAAAAATTCGGAAGATTTATTGTATCGGACGGTATATTTCCGAAGGCTTTTTTCTATATTGTTTACCAGTCTGAGATATGGGGAGGCAATATGTCCGGTTCGGTTTGGTATGAAGTTCTGCTCGGGGGACTCAATGGGATTCTGGTACCTGTAATGCTGCTTTTATGCGGACTGGTGCTGTCGAGGAAGATCGGGATCCGGAAAATTCTGCGGCCTGGTTCCTTCTGCAGAATGCTGGCGGATATTCCGGAGGACAGCCGCACAACTCCTTTCAAAGCGGTCAGTACGGCGCTGGCGGGGACACTGGGGGTCGGGAACATCACGGGGGTTTCTGCAGCCATACTGCAGGGTGGTGCCGGGGCGGTTTTCTGGATGTGGCTGGGTGCTTTTTTCTCCATGGCGGTGAAATACGGTGAAGTGGCGCTGGCGGTACGGTACAGGCGGAAAAACCGGGATGGGACGTACGTGGGCGGGGCTATGTACACAATCCGTGACGGTCTTGGAAAATACATCGGCCGTGGGGCGGCACTTCGGTTCGGGCAGATATTTGCTGTGTTGTGTCTTGTCAATTCTCTGGTCACGGGGACGGTTGTGCAGGCCAATGCGGCAGCGGATGTCTGTGTACCGTTTCCAGAATGGATATGCGGTGGGTTTATGGCGCTGCTTGTGCTGTTTGCGGCGGTATACGGGATACAGCGGGTCGGGGATATTACGGTGAAGATCATTCCGGTGCTGACGGTTTTGTATATTGTTCTGTCACTTGGTGTGATCCTGCCGAACATTCGTCTGCTGCCGGGAATACTGGCGGGAATTTTCAAGGATGCTTTTTCCCTTTCCGCTGTGGGTGGCGGTGTTACGGGATTTACGGTGCGGGAGGCGGTACGTTTCGGGATCACCAGGGGAATATTTTCCAATGAAGCCGGATGCGGTACATCTCCCTCCGCTCATGCCGCCGCGGATACGAAAAGTCCCCATCATCAGGGGATTTACGGGATTTTCGAGGTGTTCTGCGACACGATTCTGCTGTGCAGTCTGACGGCGTTTGTGGTTCTTACGGCGGATCGGCGTTACGGGATTCTGGCGTCCGGTTCTTCCCTGACCACACCGGAGGCTTTTGCCCTTTTCGGCGGGACGGCGGTTTTTCGGATTCTGGCTTTTTCAGTAGTGCTTTTTGCCTATTCTTCCATCCTGGCCCAGATGTACTACGGGATTACGGCACTGGAGTATCTTTCTGCCTCCTATCGGGTCAAGCGGATGTATATCGGACTGGTGATCGTATGTACGGTGATCGGGGCGGTGATTCCGGCGTGGATGATGTGGAACTGTGCGGATTTTGTGGTGGGGGTGATGACCTGTCTGAATCTGGCTGTACTCTGGATCATGCGGCGGGAGATCGGGGAGATTGCGGCGGACGGAGGCAAAAACGGACATAGACAAAAAGGATCACCTTGATATGGGCGATCCTTTCCTTTTTCGGTTATGTACGGCTTAAAACAGGATTCTTACGGAAAAACGCTGTTTGCATCTGGGGCATACTACAGTATGTTTTCCGCGCTTCTTCGGCAGTTTGATGATGGCTCTGCAGTGTTTGCAGCGTCTGTACCGGGCTGTGCGGATGTCGCGGCATCGGTCTTTGAGAAGTACCAGTTCCGTTTTCAGAGGATGCCAGAATTTCAGGAATTTTTCGTTTTCCCGGCGTCTGGCGGGGATGTTTCTGGAAAACATGCGGAACAGGGTGTATACGAGGCAGAGGGACATGAAAATTCCCCAGACGATGTTGGGAAGAAGCATATTGGCGATCAGTAAGAGGACATACAGTACCAGAAGGCCGTTATTCAGCTGGTCGGTACCGTAACGGCCGTACATGAATGCGGCTAATTTTTGTCTGAACGATTGCATTGGGTATTTCCTTTCCGTTGGTTATACCTTTATTATATGCTTACGCAAAGGGAAAATAAAGTGTTTTTGGTGTTAATCCTTTGAATTTTTTGTAACGGAGCTACGCTTTTAATCTTTTCAGAATGTCCGCACGGACGGATTGGGTATACTCGTTCAGGGCGGTGAAATCCATGGCGGAGATGTAGATTTTCTCAAGTGCGAAATGCGCTTTCCCTGCCAGACGGAAGTTCTCCGTACTGTCGGCAAGCAGGGATGTCATGCATTTATTGGCCAGACGGAGTTTTCCTTTTTGTCCGTCCAAAGGTTCTTTTTGCAGGAAGCGGGTCATATGAATAGTTTTGTCCGAGGAGTATTCGTTCCCTACCATCAGGGACAGTGACAGAGCCGGGATCACAGCGGCGGTGATGCGGTTGTTCAGCGGCAGCATGGCGGTCAGGATATCGTATCCGGCATCCTGACAACATTCCGTCAGGCAGGTGAAAAAGTGACCGGCGGTACCCCATGTATCTTCAAGGAAATAATGGTATTTGGTACTTTGGATAAAAGCATCCGTGCATACCATACCGCCGATACCGATGCCGTGGGTATATACGTGCTGCATCTTCCCTTTTACGCCGTCCGGGGGGATCTGTTTTCTGCTTTTGGTCAGCAGCCGTCTGCAGAAGCCGCGGATTTTCTCCGTATCCACCAGTTTTGCTGTGGTTTCCCATGTTTCCTTTTCCAGCAGGGCGGTGGCGGCAAGGCATCGGTATGCGGCGGAAAAAGCACTCTGTTTCTCTGTACTGAGGCGGCGGATTTCCGATCTGTTTTCTTTCAGAATCTCACTGTTCCAGAAACGGGTAACGTCGATCAGCTCCGAGGCGGCTCCGGGATACTGCATTTCTCTGGCATGGGGCGGTGTTCCGTCCAGGACTGTGATGCGATTGTCGAGTACAACAGCATCCAGGGAATCCGGGTCGGAGCCGCACAGATAGTATGTACAGTCAAACCCCTGTGCCTCGGCATCGGCGGCGATCTTGTGCATCAATGTACTCTTCCCCGTACCGCTGCCGCCTTTGATGATGTACACCCTCTCCATGGTGTTTTCATCGGCAATTGCGTTGTACTGTCCCACAAATCCTTTCTCCGTGTTGCATCCTGCGAAATAAGTTACGTGTCCGGGGGTGGAAATGGTTCTGTAGCCGTCAAAAATGGTTTTCATAGGCCCTCCGTTGGCTCTTTGTCGGTTTTTTCTTCGTTTTCAGTGTATGTCATTCCGGCAAAAAGGTGTCCGGGAACAGAAAAAAACCGCACTGCCGTTTTCAGCAATGCGGTTTGGAGATATGCGGGAATCAGTCTACGGTTACGGTCCAGCCCATGGTATCGGGTGCCTTGCCCCACTGGATGCCGGTGATGGCGTCGTACAGCTTCTGGGAGATGGGACCGATTTCGTTGTTGTTGATGATCATCTTTTCGCCGTTGTCGAAGAGCTCGCCGATGGGAGAGATTACGGCTGCGGTACCGGTACCGAATGCTTCGTCCAGCTTGCCGTTCTTATAGGCTTCCACAACTTCGTCGATGGATACCTTGCGTTCTTCTACCGGAATACCCCAGCTCTGCAGCATTTCGATGCAGGAACGGCGGGTTACACCGGGAAGGATATTGCCGTCGGTGAGGTCGGGCGTTACTACGGTCCCGTCAATTACGAAGAATACGTTCATCGCGCCTACTTCGTCAATGTATTTTCTGTGTACACCGTCCAGCCACAGTACCTGTGCATAGCCCATATCTTCCGCACGCTTCTGGCCGATCAGGGATGCCGCGTAGTTACCGCCGGCTTTGGCAATACCGGTACCGCCCTTAACGCAGCGTACATATTCTCTTTCCACGTAGATCTTTACGGGGTTCAGGCCTGCTGCGTAGTAGGAACCTACGGGAGACAGGATGATGATGAACATGTAGGTATGGGAAGGATGCACGCCCAGGAAAGCATCGGTGGCGATGATGAAAGGACGGATATACAGGGATGTGCCGTCAGCGTAAGGAACCCAGTCACGGTCCACGTCTACCAGAGCCTTGATGGCCTGCAGGGCGTCTTCGGGATCAATGCGCGGTACGCAGAGACGGTCACAGGTGTTGTTCATTCTTTCGATGTTCTTATCAGGGCGGAAGAGCTGGATGGTATCGTCCGCTCTGCGGTATGCCTTCATACCTTCGAACAGTTCCTGTGCATAGTGGAATACCATTGCGGAAGGTTCCAGGGTGATGCCGCCGTAGGGAACGATCTTGGCGTCATGCCAGCCGTTTTCCACGGAGTACTGCATGATAAACATATGGTCAGTAAAAATTTTACCGAAACCCAGTTTGGAAGAATCCGGCTTTGCCTTGGGTGCGGTTGTTTTTTCGATTTTAATATTCAGCATTGTGAATTCCCTCACATTCGTAAAATTTCTTATATTATACACCCATTCCGTACATTTTGCAATATATATACTAAAATTTATATATTTATTCATTTTTTTGCCAGGGTCGGTTTTGTACCGTGGAGAAGGAGATGCTTATGTTCAAGAAATTGCTTGTTTTTCCGGGAATCGCTATGGTCGTATTTCTGCTTGCGGTTCTGCCCGTTTCCGCTGCTGTGCTTTCTCCCGGGCTGAATCTGCTGTCCGACCGGTGCGATATGGTCAAGTCCGGGATCGTGTATACGGATCTTTCCTTTACCCGGACGGATTTTTCCGATGCGCTGGGGTATCTGCCGGCGGGTATCACGGTGACTTCCCTGCCGTCCGCTTCCCATGGAACTTTATATTTCGGCAGTACTCCCGTTTCGGTGAATCAGGAAATCTCTTCCGCCAATCTGGGGCTTCTGCGGTTTGTGCCCACGGCATCCTGTACGGAAGCATCCTTCCGCTTCCGTGGGGACGGGGATTACAGTCACAGCTGTACTCTGCGCTTTATCCGGAGTGTGAACAGCGCTCCCACCACCGCTGCTGCTGTTTCGGCTGTGCAGAATCCGGTTTTGTGGACCCAGCAGGACATCAGCATTTACGGTACCCTTTCCGCCACCGATCCCGATGGGGATGCGCTGCGTTTTGAGATCGTGGATTACCCGGTAAAGGGGTTGATCACCATAAACAACACATCCGTCGGTGATTTCACCTATACGCCTTACATGGAAGCGGACGGGGAGGATGTATTCAGTTATCGTGTCAGAGACGAATACGGCCATTATTCCGAAGTACAGACGGTCAGTGTGCAGATCGACAGCGCTGCCTGTGATATCGAATTTGCGGATATGGAGGATCACTGGGCGCTGAATGCGGCGGTGGTGATGGTGGCGGAGAATGCCATGCCCGTGTATTCCGAAAACGGGGAGATATACTTTTCCCCCGAGGAGGAAATCAGCCGGGCGGATTTTCTGGTGACGGTGATGAAAGCGCTGGGTGCCGGGGAGATCTCCCCCTGTCAGACGGTATTCGCCGATCATGAGGATATTCCGGCGGATGCAACAGGGTATGTGAACAGGGCGTATGAGCTGGGGATCATCAAGGGATCGGAGGATGGTATGGCGGTCCGTTTCCGTCCGGGTGACACGATTACCAGAGCAGAGGCTGCGGTGATTCTGAATGCGATCATCGGTGCCGAAACGCCGGAGATTCAGCCGGTATTCGCAGATCATTCCGCCATCCCCGCGTGGGCCGGTCCCTCGCTGTATGCGCTGAACAATCTGGGCATCATGCGCGGTACGGGTTCCGGGAATATTTCTCCCGATGCGACACTGAACCGGGCACAGACGGCACAGATGCTGCTCACCATCAAGCGGCTGATGGAATGAACTTTAAAAATGTGCTGTGATGTGTTGTATAAAACGGACTTTTTTCTGTCATACTATACCCGTACCCTGATGATGTAAAGAAAACAGGAAGGTCAATTATGAACAACCAGAATCAGAATCAGAACAAAAACCAGAATAATCAGAACAAGCAGACCAACCAGAACCAGAACAAGAATCAGAACAACGCTCAGAACAAGAACCAGAATCAGAACCAGAACCAGAGAGACGAAAAGGATACGTTCTGAGTCCCGCTTATCCTTTTTTGTGAACCGGTGCTTTTCGGCCGGCGAATGTACAGATGACAGCAGGGAAAATCTGTCTGTCGGAGAAATATAGGGTACGGAACAAGAGCTGCGGCATACCGTGGCTCTTGTTTTTTCCATTTATTTGTTTTTCCTCTTTCCCCTTCCCTTTTTTCCAGAAAATTAGGGGTACCATTTTTCCCGTCTGCGGATTATAATATAGTATATCTGCAGCGGCAGAAATGCCGGAAAGGAGCTGTTATGGAGCTCATTGTAATCAACGAATCCAAACTGAAGGTGATGCTGGATCAGCATGATTTAGATGACCTTCATATTACCGATACAAAACGTCTGGCCGCCAGAGAGACGCTGACGGAGATTCTGCACAAGGCCAAGGAAAACTGCGGGTTTGATGCCACGGCAGGCAGGATTTTTGTACAGATGTATCCCTGCAGGCAGGGCGGATGCGAGCTGTTTGTCACCAAACTGGAAATGCGCGGCGGAAAGGAATCCGTTACCCACAGCGGAGGTGAGCGCACTTTGACGGAATACAAGCGGTATACCTCGGAAAGACGGTACAAAAGCGGGCACGTCATTTATGCGTTCCGGGAAATGGCACATCTGCTTTCCACCTGCGCCTGTCTGCAGCACAGCGGATACAGCGGAGACAGCAGTGCCTATCACGATCCCGGTGCCTTTGTGTACTACCTTTCTCTGGATGAGGAAACCTTTTTCGCGGGAGAGCATCTCGGAAGACTTTGTCCCAGTTCTTATTATTACTACATAAATGAGCACTGCCGGATGATCTGTGACCGGGCGGTACCGGTACTGGGTGGGCTTGCCTGAGGCGAAAAACGAAATTTTCTTTCTCCATTCATAAATTACCGTTGAATGGTGTCGTGTTTCATGGTACAATAGAATAAATTATTATAAGTCCCATGTGAGGATGTTTTATGGAAGACAGAAAAATCGTCAGTGACAGAGAACAGAAGGAATGGTACACACGCTGTCCTCTGCGGATTACCGGAAATACGATCACCAAGGGGAACGACGGTACGTTTCTCAGGATTGCCATGCTCCCCTGTACGGATACGGTTATTGCAAAAATTGAAGTCCGTGCGGCTTTTGCCGATGCCAGACGGGCGCCGCTGGATACCCTGTCCTATACCGTTCGGCCGGAAGACAGCGGGGAGCTGCCCTGTCCGGAAAATGCGGTGTATGTCGTTACGACTGTGGAAAATGTGTACGGTGCGGATGACGGGCTGCTCTGGTCCAGAGGGAACAGCACGCCTGCCGTTCTGCCTGCTCAGGAAATTCTCTGGCAGACCGATCCGCTGTACGAACAGCTGAGACGGGAATGTGAGGGGATCGTCAAGCCGGTTTACAGACCGGATACGATTGACGGCGGCTGGAGATGTACCTGCGGTCACATCAACCTGACGGAAAGCGGCAGATGCGGTGCCTGCGGTGCGGATCACGAATGGCTGATCACGCACTTTGATCCGGAATTTCTGAAACGGCAGCAGGCAGTTTATGAGGATCTGAAAGCCGCTTCCCCCGAGAAAAAGAAAGTGGTCTACCGCAATGAAAAGATGCGGGAGAATCAGCGGAAGATGTATCTCCTCCTCGGCGGGATCGGTGCGGTCATTATTCTGGTGGTGTTATTGTTTGTGCTGGTGATTCCGTCCGTTCGTTACAGCAATGCTGTGAAAGCGCTGGAGGCGGGAGAATTTGACAAGGCGGCGGCTGTTTTTGCGGATCTCGGCGGATTCCGGGATGCCGAAGAACGGGTCGGCGAGGCTGTTTACCGTAAGGCACAGGCTATGACGGGGCTGGATAGCGTCAATCCGGTAACTACGGCGGAATGTCCCTGGTTGGCTATTACGGAAGACGGGGTACTTTCCATGCGGAAGGAAAAATACACGGGCAGCTGGGAGCATTTTGTGATACCCGACATGGTGGACGGTGTGATCGTCCGTGAACTGTCCAAGAGCTTTTTCCTGAACTGTGATGAAATGATCGAAGTCACCCTTTCCGACTGTCTGGAAGTGCTGGGGGAACAGACATTTTTCAACTGCGCTTCCCTGCGCAAGGTGCATTTCGGCAAGAGTATCACCGCGATTGGTGCAAGAGCGTTCATCAACTGTACTTCGCTGACGGAGATCGTGATTCCCGATACGGTGACGGAGATCGGACTGCGGGCTTTCAACAGCTGTACGAATCTGCGGAATGTTTCTCTCGGAAGCGGGATCACGAAGCTGCCCAGTTATGTGTTCAGCTGCTGCAGCTCGCTGGAACAGGTATTTCTGCGGGGAATTGTTACGGAGATCGGTGCTTATGCCTTTTCCGAATGTCCTGCGGTGAAGACCATTACATACAGCGGTACGGCGGAACAATGGAACGATGTGGTAATTGCGCCGGAGGATAATGATATTTTATCGGAAGTAACTGTCATTACGGCAGAATAAAGCAAAAAAAGATGTCGTCCCGATGCGGCATCTTTTTGTCCTGTTGATGATTGCAGTATGAGCGGAGGCTTTTATGGAGAATTGTGTGTTTTCTGATGTGTATTCCGAGTTCTTCCCTTTCTGGGGGGCGCTTTCGGAGAGTGACCGGGCGACTCTCTGCCGCAGTTCCGTGCTGATGAAATACCCGAGGGGGACCAATATTCACGACGGCAGCGAATGTACAGGGGTGATTCTTGTGCGCTCCGGCTGTCTCAGAGTGTATATGCTGTCGGATGAAGGCAAGGAAATTACGCTGTACCGGCTTTATGCGGGGGAAATCTGTATTCTTTCCGCTTCCTGTGTACTGAACAGCATCACCTTTGATGTGTTTGTGGATGCCGAAGAGGAAAGTGAATGCTGTATTGTGGGCGGATGTGCTTTTGCGGATATTTCGGCAAAAGTGGCGGAAGTAAAGATTTTTGCGCTGGAAACCACGGTCGGGCGGTTTTCCGATGTGATGTGGGTCATGCAGCAGATTCTGTTCATGAGTATGGACAAGCGGCTGGCCATCTTTTTGCTGGACGAAAGTGCGAAAACCGGTTCGGATACCGTAAAATTAACACACGAGCAGATCGCAAAATACATGGGATCTGCCCGTGAGGTAGTTACGCGTATGTTGAAATATTTTGCTTCCGAAGGGATCGTGGAGGTCTCCCGGAAAGGGATCGCCATTCTGGACAAGCCGAAGCTGCGCAAGCTGGTGTAGGATTTATTTTTTCTTCCGTTTCAGCAGATACCAGATCAGTACCGTACCGAACACGCCGCAGGAAATCACTTCGCCGATTCCGACGGTCAGGCAGTTGAGCAGGTAGGTTTCTGCAGAAAAAAATCCGGAAAGGATCAGAACCCACGGGATGATGAAGGTATTGGCCAGAATCGTGGGAACGGATGCGGCGTAGGGGAATCTGCGCAGGAGGCGGGCGATAACAGCACCGATCAGGGTTGCAAGTACGCCGAGGGTCAGATCCCATACGGTTCCGCCGGTGAGCAGATTGGCGATGAAGCAGCCGACTGTTACACCGGGTATGGCTTCAGGCATAAACACCGGCAGCACACACAGGGCTTCGGAAATACGTACCTGTATGGCGCCGGAGGACAGGCCCAATGAAGCGGAAACCAATGTAAGGGCTACGTACATGGCTGCGATCATGGCGGAACGGGCTAAGTTTTGGATTTTTGTGTTTTTCATGTGCACTCGCTTTCTGAAAAAGCAAAAACCGCCTGTGACGAAAAAAATCTGTCACGAACGGTCCTTTTTCCGTAGTTTTGATTCGGGGCAGATGCCCGCAGTGAGGATGGTCACGAACTCACTTTATATAAATAACCCAACCGTTTCGGTTTGCGCCGGTTCGGTTGGGTTTTATTATAGCACAATTTTTTGCCGGTGTAAAGTGGTATTCCGGAATTTTTTCGGCCGCTTTTCCGGAAACTTTACGGGATCACGGGGAAAATGATGTCACAGCGGAACAGATCTCCGTCACAGTGGACCTTGAATTCACCACCCTGCAGCTCCACAAGGCTCTTGGCGATATTCAGTCCCAGTCCGCTTCCCTCGGAGGCACGGCTGCGATCCCCCTGGACAAATCTTTCGGTCAGTTCGTCGGAGGATACGCTCAGCACTTCTCTGGAGATATTCTTCACGCTGATGCATACGGTATTTGTATCTGCGGTAACGACGATATAGACTCTTGTTCCCGTCAGGGCGTATTTGCAGACATTGGAGTAGAGGTTATCCAGTACCCGCCACAGCAGTCTGCCGTCCACGCTGGCGTATATATCCTCCGGCGGCAATACAGTCATGACGGTCAGGCCGTTTTGTTCCATTTTGTTTTCGTATTCCCCGACGGACTGGCGGACGATCTGGCAGATGCTCAGTCTTTCCGGAGAGACGGGGAGGTTGCCGGTGGAGGCTTTTGAGGCTTCGATCAGGTCTTCCGTCAGCTTTTTCAGCCGTGCGGACTGTCTGCCGAGGATTTCCGTATATTCCCGGGCGGCGGGGGGCAGGTCTTCTCTGGCCAGCAGATCGGTGTAGTTGATGATGGAGGTCAGGGGAGTTTTGATGTCATGGGAGACATTGGTGATCAGTTCGGTTTTGAACCGTTCGCTTTTCATTTTTTCTTCCACGGCTTTTTCCATGCCGTAACCGATGGCGTTCAGATTCCGGGCGTGTTCACGGAAGGTGAGAAATACGCCGGATGTGTCGGTTTTGTAGGACAGATTTCCGTTTGCCAGTTCCCGTCCGGCTTTTTCCACGGTGCGGTATGCCAAAGCGGCGTACAGGAACAGGCCGAAGATCAGGATATTGTAGGATACGGCACACAGGAAGAAGAAGAAGCTATGCCAGCTCCAAAGGATCAGAATACCGTTGACCAGCAGGACAATGGGGACGATGACGGCGGCCTGCCATACGGTCGGGAGTTTGGTAACCCAGCTCAGCATACGGCCGATACCGCGGAAAATCCAGCGCAGGAAACGGAATACGGCGGCGATGCAGTACCAGATCAGGGTATTCTGCAGAAGAGTTCCCTTTTTGATTCTGGCAACGGTGGTGCACCACAGGGCAAGCACAAACAGAATCAGCAGGACAATGGAGATAACACCCAGCACAAACTGCAGCAGTTCCGGGCGCAGATAGTAAAACTGTTCCACAGCATCGATCACGAAGAATAGGGGGAATGCGCCAAGACCGGCGAGGATAGCGAGGTACAGGTCATAGGGGATTTTATCCAGCCAAAACAGGGTGATCCCTTCCCTGCCGCCCACGTGCCCTATGGCAAAGGTCATGGCAATGCCGGATACCAGCCACAGGAGAATGACGGCGGTCAATACGATGGGCAGGGCGATGTGCATGGTATAGCCGAAGTGAATTACATCTGTTACGAGGGTGTACATATCCACAACACCGTTCTGCGGGCAGTAGTATCCTTTGACAAGGTACTGTGTGCGCTCCATCTCCCATCCGTTGGACGATTCTTTGTACACATCCACAGCAAAGACATTCGTACGTTCCTCTGTGACGATCGCTTCTTCTCCGTTATAGGTGGAATGTACTTCGGTATACTCAGGTTCCGCAGATCCGTCAAGAGTGGCTTTATAAATGGTATACCGGAAGTTGTTGGTACCGCGGAGGTCGGCGGAAGAGTTGTAGTATTCCATGCTGTCATCGTACGACCATGCGTATTCGTCCATGACGTTATAGCATTTCTGGGCGGTGATCTGTTTGTACAGATACTGTCGGGTATCCCCCTCGTTACGGCTGTATACACCCAGTATGACGGAGATCACCATCATTACCGCCAGAAAAATCATGCTTACTGCCAGCACAAAAGTGGAAAATACAAGCAGGATCTGTTTCATCCAGGATGCGATTTTCATAAGCAGTTCTCCTATATTGTATATTGTAGGGATTATTTAATCCATCTTCAGATTTTTTCCATTTTGTAACCCAGTCCCCAGACTACACGGATGTAACGGGGCTCGGAGGGGTTGATTTCCAGTTTTTCTCTGAGATGCCGGATGTGGACCGCTACGGAATTTTCACTGCCGATGGGGGATTCCTTCCAGACCTGTTCGTAAATCTGGTGAATGGAGAAAACCTGTCCCGGGTTCTGCAGGAACAGCCGCAGCATACTGTATTCGATGGGCGTCAGGGAAACCGCTTCGCCGTCCACGGTAACCGATTTGGTTTTGTCGTTCATGATAATACCGCCGTTGGCTAAGGTATCCGTGGTTTTCGGCATACCGCCGAGGGTGGCGTACCGTCTCAGATGGGAGCGTACGCGGGCTGTCAGCTCCAGGGGATCGAAGGGCTTGGTCACATAATCGTCGGCACCGATGTTCAGGCCAAGTATCTTGTCCCCGCTTTCGCTTTTGGCCGTCAGGAACAGTATCGGCAGGTTGTGCTCTTTGCGGATCTTTGCGGTGGCGGTGATCCCGTCCATTTCCGGCATCATGATGTCCATCAGAATCAGGTGGACTTCGTTATTTTCCAGTATATCCAGCGCCTCAAGGCCGTTGGCGGCTTTCAGGACGTTATAGCCTTCGGCTGTCAGGTAGATTTCCACAGCGGATACAATATCTTTTTCGTCATCACATACCAGTATCGTATACATATATGCCTCCATGTTTCTCTTTCTGTATATATTGTACCAGAAAAGATATTAAAAAGAAAGAGGGGAAAACTTTAAGAATTTATTATGATCGCAAACTTCGCCGGGACATGGCAAAAACCACAGTTTCACGACGGCGGAAAAACAGAAATTCCCGCTTTTGCCCATTGACTTTCACTGACGGATATGGTACACTATATAGTAGGTTAGAATGAGCGTAGTGCGGACTTGTTCCGTGCGCTAAGTAAATATGCAATGAATGGGGAGTAGTATGATGATTATCAGCAGTAAGAATGTTTGGATCGACAATCAGTTTACACCCGCCGCTCTTTGTATTGAAGATGGAAGAATTGTTCGTGTGGATCCGTTTACGGAGAATGCGGACATTTTTTTAGGTGATTATGCTGTTTTTCCCGGTTTTATCGATGTGCACGTGCATTTGCGAGAACCGGGTTTTTTATACAAAGAAACCATTGCCAGCGGTACAAAAGCGGCAGCAAGAGGCGGATATACCACCGTTTTTGCCATGCCCAACCTAAATCCCGTGCCGGACTGTCCCGAGCATCTGGTTGTTCAGCTGGAGGCGATTCGCAAGGATGCCTGCATCAGAGTCCTTCCCTACGGTTCTCTGACGGTAGGTCAGAACGGTAAGGAAATGGCGGATCTGGCCGGTATGGCTGCGAATGTGTGTGCCTTCTCCGATGACGGACGGGGGGTACAGAACGAAGATATGATGCGGCAGCTGATGTTCGAAGTAAAGAAACTGGGTAAGATCGCTGCGGCACACTGCGAAGTCAATGATCTGCTGAACGGCGGGTACATTCACGACGGTGATTACGCCAAAGCACACGGACACAGAGGGATCTGCTCCGCTTCCGAATGGAGGATGATTGAGAGAGACATCCGTCTGGCGGAAGAAACCGGTTGTCCCTATCATGTATGCCATATTTCCACCGCGGAAAGCGTTTCCCTGATCCGGGATGCCAAGAAGCGCGGTGTGGACATTACCTGCGAAACCGGCCCCCATTATCTGACCATGTGTGATGCGGATCTGCAGGAAGACGGACGATTCAAGATGAATCCCCCTCTTCGCAGTGCGTCGGACAAGGAAGCACTGCTCGCCGGTATTCTGGACGGTACGATCGACATGATCGCGACGGACCATGCGCCTCACAGTGCCGAGGAAAAAGGCCGGGGACTGGAAAAGAGTGCCATGGGTGTGGTCGGTATCGAGACGGCCTTCCCGGTTCTCTATGCAAAGCTGGTGAAGACCGGGTTTATGTCTCTGGAGAGACTGATCGGTATGCTGACCACGGCGCCGGCTGCCCGATTCGGTCTGGAAAATCCGGAAATCAAAGCAGGGGCGAGAGCCGATATTACGGTATTTGATCTGGACTGCGCATACACGGTAGATCCGGCGGATTTCCTGTCCATGGGCAGGGCAACTCCTTTTGCCGGATGGACGGTTCAGGGCAGATGTGTGCTGACACTTGCCGCAGGTAAGATCGCTTACGAGGGGAGATAATCATGAAGCAGAGTATTTTTACGATTGAAACCAATGTAAATATTGCCAAGGATGTGTACCGCATGACGCTGATCGGGGATACGTCCGAAATCACCCGTCCCGGTCAGTTTGTGAACATTCAGCTGGACGGATTCTATCTGAGACGGCCGATTTCCGTATGCGACTGGGAAGAACGAACGCTGACGCTGATCTACAAGGTTCTCGGACGCGGCACCGAAGCTATGTCCCATTATACCCCCGGCACCGGGCTGGATGTTCTGACCGGGCTCGGCAACGGATTTGATGTGGACAAGGCCGGGGACAATCCGGTTCTGGCAGGCGGCGGCGTGGGTGTGCCTCCCATGTACGGTCTGGCCAAGAGACTGCGGGAAATGGGTAAGAATGTTACCGTGGTTATGGGCTTTGCCTCTGCGGAGGATGTATTTTATGAAGAAGAGCTGACAAAGCTGGGCTGCACTGTGAAGGTGGCTACCGTGGACGGAAGCTACGGCAAAAAGGGATTTGTGACCGATCTGATGGACGGCAGTTATTCCTACAGCTATGCCTGCGGTCCCATTCCCATGCTGAAGGCGGTTTACGACAAGCTGCCCTGCGGCGGTGAATACAGCTTTGAAGAACGCATGGGCTGCGGATTCGGTGCCTGCATGGGTTGTTCCTGCAAGACCAAATACGGCAGTCTGCGTATATGCAAGGACGGTCCCGTTCTGGAAAAGGAGATCATCGTATGGTAAACACTACAATTCATCTGTCCGGTCTTGTGCTGGACAATCCCATCATTCCGGCAAGCGGTACTTTCGGTTACGGCAGAGAATTTGCGGAGCTGTACGACATCCGCTGTCTCGGTTCCTTCTCCATCAAGGGTACCACCAAGGATCCCCGTTTCGGCAATCCTACCCCGCGTATTGCTGAATGTCCCAACGGTATGATCAACGCGGTCGGTCTGCAGAATCCCGGTATTGAAAAGGTAATTGCGGAAGAACTGCCCAACATCAAGAAGATTTTCGGCAAGCCCGTTGTGGCCAATATCGGCGGGTTCTCCCTGGAAGAATATGTTTACTGCGCCGAAAAGATGGATGCCTGTGACAATGTGGGTATTCTGGAGGTCAACATCAGCTGTCCCAATGTACACGGCGGCGGTATGGGCTTCGGTACTACGGCGGAATCCGCGGCTTCTGTTACGGAAGCGGTAAAAAAAGTGACCACCAAGCCTGTTTATGTAAAGCTGACACCCAATGTTACCGACATCGTATCCATTGCCAAGGCGGTGGAAGCGGCCGGTGCTGACGGGATCAGCATGATCAATACTCTGGTCGGTATGCGCATTGATTTGAAACGCAAGAAACCCGTGATCGCCAACACTACCGGCGGTTTCTCCGGTCCTGCCATCCTGCCCGTGGCTCTGGCGCAGGTTTACAGAGTATATGACGCTGTCAACATTCCCATCATCGGTATGGGTGGGATTTCTTCTGCGGAAGATGTGATTGAAATGATGCTTGCCGGTGCTTCTGCCGTGCAGATCGGCGCCGCAAATCTGGTCAATCCCTACATCTGCAGAGATATCGTTGCCGCTCTGCCGGAGGTTATGCAGAAATACGGAATCACAAATTTAGAAGAATGCACAGGAGGAGCACACAGATGAACAGAGATGTAATTATTGCATGCGATTTCGCGTCCAAGGAAGAGGTTATGACCTTTCTGAACCGTTTCGGTGATGAAAGACCTTTTGTCAAGATCGGTATGGAGCTGTACTATTCCGCAGGTCCCGATATCGTCAGAGAAATCAAGGAAAGAGGTCACAAGATCTTCCTCGACCTGAAGCTGCACGATATTCCCAATACTGTTAAGAAGTCCATGAATGTTCTCTCCCGTCTGGGTGTGGACATGACCAACCTGCACGCTGCCGGTACCGTTGCCATGATGGAAGCCGCCATCGAAGGCCTGACCCGTCCCGACGGAACCCGTCCCCTGCTGATCGCCGTTACGCAGTTGACTTCTACCGGTGAAGACCGTATGCGCGAAGAACTGCTGATCGATCATCCCATCGACGAGGTTGTTATGCACTATGCCGCCAATGCCAAGAAGGCAGGTCTGGACGGTGTTGTATGTTCTCCTCTGGAAGCCGGCAAGGTTCACGAAACCTGCGGTAAGGAATTCATCACCGTGACCCCCGGTGTCCGTTTCGCGGACGGTGACATCGGCGACCAGGTTCGTGTTACCACTCCCGCCAAGGCAAAGGAAATCGGCTCCGACTTCATCGTTGTGGGCAGACCCATTACCGCTGCTGCCGATCCTCTGGCCGCTTACAAGCGCTGTGTGGAAGAATTCTGTAAGTAATATTTGATACAAGGAGATAGATATGGAAAGCTACAAGAGAGAGTTCATCAAGTTCCTGCAGGATGCGGGAGTTCTGAAGTTCGGTGATTTTACTGCCAAGAGCGGCCGTAAGATTCCCTATTTTATCAATGCCGGCGACATCAAGACCGGTGAACAGATCGCCAAGTTGGGTGAGTTCTATGCCAAGAGCTATCTGGAAAAGGTTGGCAATAAGAGAACCGTTCTGTACGGCCCCGCTTACAAAGGCATTTCCATTGCCGTTTCCTCTTCCATCGCTCTGTCCAAGAACGGCCTGGATGTTCCCTTCTTCTTTAATCGCAAGGAAGCCAAGGACCATGGCGAAGGCGGTATCTTTGTAGGGTATGTTCCGAAAGCCGGCGAAGAAGTGGTGATCGTGGAAGACGTTATCACCGCCGGTACCGCAATCCGCGAAAGCATGGCCAACCTCAGCTCTCTGGAAGGTGTTAAGGTTGCTGCTACCTTCGTTATGGTTGACCGCAAGGAAAAGGGTAAGGGCGAAAAGTCCGCCATGGCTGAAGTGGAAGAAGAATTCGGTTTCCCCGTTTATTCCGTTGTGGATGTTTATGACATCATCGAATATCTGGAAGAAGATCCGGCGAACACCGAAAATGTGGAAAGAATCAAAAATTATCTGAGTGTGAATGGAGCCAAAGCATGAGAAGTCTGATCGACATTCTGGAGCTGTCCACGGAAGAAATTGAAGATCTGATGGCCACAGCTGCCGATATTATTGCCAATCCCAAGAAATACTGTGAAGTTGCCAAGGGTAAGAAGCTGGCTACCCTGTTTTTTGAGCCTTCTACCAGAACCAGACTGAGTTTCGAAGCCGCTATGTATGAGCTGGGCGGTAATGTACTCGGTTTCTCCGAAGCACAGAGCAGCTCCGCTTCCAAAGGCGAGAGCGTTGCCGATACCGCCAAGGTTGTCAGCTGCTATGCGGACATTATTGCCATGCGTCATCCCAAGGAAGGTGCGCCCTATGTGGCTTCCCTGAATGCTTCCATCCCCGTGATCAATGCGGGTGACGGCGGTCACAATCATCCTACCCAGACCCTGACCGACCTGTTCACCATTCAGGCCGAAAAGAAGCGTCTGTCCAACATGACCGTGGGCTTCTGCGGGGATTTGAAGTTCGGCAGAACCGTACATTCCCTGATTGCCGCGCTCTCCCGCTATGTGGGCATCAACATTGTGCTGATCTCTCCCACCGAGCTGAAACTGCCCGAATATGTACGCCGCGACATTCTGGTGAAGAACCGTATTCCCTACAAGGAAACCAACAATCTGGAATCCGTTATGCCGGAGCTGGATGTACTGTACATGACCAGAGTGCAGAAGGAACGTTTCTTCAGCGAAGAAGAATATCTCCGTCTGAAGGACAGCTACATTCTCACCGAAGACAAGCTGAATGCCGCGAAATCCGATCTCTGCATCATGCATCCCCTGCCCCGCGTAAACGAAATTTCCGTAGCCATCGACAAGGATCCCAGAGCGTGCTACTTCAAGCAGGTGCTGTACGGCAAATATATGCGTATGGCTCTGATCATGATGCTGCTGGAACTGAGCGCTGAATAAGGAACGGAGGATACGTACATGAAAATTGATTCCATCAAGAACGGTCTTGTACTGGACCACATCACCGCCGGCCGCAGTATGGACATTTACAATCTGCTGAAGCTGGGCGATCTGGACTGCTCCGTTGCCATCATCAAGAATGCCCCCTCCAAGAAAATGGGTAAGAAGGACATTATCAAGATCGATGCCGATATGGATCTGAAGCTGGATGTACTGGGTTATATTGACCCCGATATTACCGTAAATGTGATCCGTGACGGCAGCTGTGTGGAAAAGAAGCATCTGGAGCTTCCCGAAAAACTCACGGGTGTGATCCGCTGCAAGAATCCCCGCTGCATCACTTCCACGGAACAGGAACTGCCCCACATTTTCCATCTGACGGACCGCAGTGAGGGTACTTATCGCTGTGTGTACTGTGATACCATGGCTAAGAAAATGCATTATTGATCGGTTAATCCGTTCGGAGAGGATGCCCTGTGGGGGTATCCTCTTTTTTTGCGCATAAATCTCCGGGTCTATCCTATGGCGATATATTGCTTTTGTGTAGTTTGCTGTTTTTGTTGTGTTTTTGCATATTTCACAAGCGGATTATCCTTGCCATTTTTTATGTTTACGATATAGCTTTTGTTAATTTCACGATTTTTGAAAAAAAGCAAAAGGCACTTTACTTTTTGAAAAATTTGAAGTAAAATATAATTAATTCTACTCAAGGAGTCAGATTATGAAAAGATTTATTTCTCTCTTACTGCTTGGCGGAATGCTTCTTCAGCTTGCTTCCTGCACCAGCGAACCTGTAACTGATGAAACACAGGATACTACGGAAACTCAGGCAGTATCCGAAGAAGAAACCCGTGAACAGACCAAGCTGCCAAAGTTGGATTTTGAAGGTGCTGTGTTCAACACCGGTTTTAAAAACGGTACCTGGCAGGCTGAAGATTATTTTGCGGAAGAGCTTTCTGCGGATAATCTGAAGGCTTCTTTATATCGTCGTGCGAAAAGTACCGAAAACAAGCTCAATATCGTCTTGAAATGGGAAACTGATGTGAATCTGGAAAAAGTCAGAGAACTCTTCCTTGCGGGTGAGGATGTACATCAGCAATTGGTTCTCGGCGGTATTGACGAAACGCCTTTCCTTACCGGCGGCTATCTGTACAACACAGATCTCCTGCCATACATCGAAACCTCTGCCGACTGGTGGAATCAAACCCAGATCGATACACTGCGTCTCGGTAAAAACACCTATTTCCTTGTATCCGATTTTCTGCTGACCGACCCCGCTGCCCTTTTCTTCAACTGGGATATGATCGAGGACAATAATTTTGAAAATCCGTACACAATGGTTAATGAGGGTACATGGACACTGGATAAACTGCAGGATATGTGTATTGCCGTTAAAAACGATGCAGACGGTGACGGTCTCTATGAAAGCGAAGACGATATCCTTGGTTTGACCTACGGTGATACCTCTCAGCTTGCGCCCTTCTTCCCAGGCTGCGGGCAGTTCATCACCGAACGCACAGAAGACGGCAAAATTGCAATGGCCATGAACAATGAAAGAACCTTGCTGATCTGGGATAAGCTTTTGCGCTTCAACGCCAACGCAGGTTCCATTCCCACTTCAAACGCTATCAAAGCAGGGGAATTCAGTAACTCCAGGTCCTTGTTTGCTGCCGACAAGATCTCCGCTCTGGAAACTTATGCCGGTATGTCCGGAATTAACGTAGGTCTTGTTCCCTTCCCGAAGTTTGACGAAGCCCAGGAACAGTACTATTCCCTCGGTCATGACCCCATTATCGCAGTTCCTGATACCATCAAAAATCCCGAACTGGTCGGTGCAGTTCTGGAATTCCTGGCATGGGAAAGCGGTAATGAAGTTACAAACACCTACTACGAAAAGCTGATGAAGACCAGATACTCCGCCGATCTTGAAACCAGAGCCATGGTTGAGTTGATTTTCGATACCCTCTCTTATGAAATCGGTATTACCTACTTTATGTTCCAGAACGGTTTCTGCGGTCTG
>SVTO01000076.1 GCA_015063745.1 Oscillospiraceae bacterium
TCCATATTATGCACAATCGCATGTCCCAGTGCATGCATGATTTCGTAATCGCCGGGATATTTCTGATAGTACTCCTTTGCAAGCGACAGCCGATCGGCAAACCCTTGTTTGGAATCCGTCAAGTGCCAATATTTATCAGAGAAGCTATTGATATCTTCCCTACGATTAACCTCATCATTACCAATTAGTTCATCCACAGTAATCCCGAAGAAATTTGCAATTCTCGGAAGCAATGTGATATCCGGATATCCACCTCGCTCCCAATTAGATATAGCTTGTGACGAAACACTCAGTTGAGCGGCCAGTTCTTCTTGTGTAAGCCCCTTTTTTCGTCTTTCTCGCAGGATTACCTCTGGTATTCTTAGTTCTGTCATATTTTATCTCCTTCGTTATATTAGAAGGCGCGCTTTCTGATTATATTATATCTCGCTGTTTGACTCTAGTCAATAACGGCGTTTTAGAGTAAACTAAAGCCAAAAGAGATTTTTTCAAGTATGGTGTTATTTCCGCATAGTATCCCCAAATTTTCAAGCCTATATCTTCAATTATGACAGCCTCTGATATAGGAATAACGGACAAGTGATGAGGCATATTTTGATATGAAAGAAGAAAAATTATGAAATTTATTCGATATCAGAACCTGTATAGTCGCAAAAAGAAGGCGGTGGGCCTATATGCACACAACATACAAAACCGAAGCCCACAAGAAGCGTGTGGGCGATGTTATCCTTACCATAACCAATCGTACGCCCATATATCACAGAGATGAAAAAGCCGCTGTCAAGAAGAAGATCGAACAGCAGCTTTATGAAATTTTCTGTAAATATGGTTCGGTAAGGTCTTGAAAATGCGGAGCGCTTCACTTATACTATAAGTGTCAGCAGCTCCGCTTCTTTTTGCGAAGAACATTTTTCTTACGAAAAAGGAGCCAAATTGAATCTTTTTGACGCAATATATACAAGACAATCGGTAGACCGTATCGACAGTATATCTGTAGAAAGTCAAGCCGAATTCTGCAAAAAGGAAGTGATTGACGGGCAGTTCCGGGTGTATTCGGACAAGGGTTACAGCGGTAAAAATATCGATCGTCCGGCATTCAAAGAACTGCTCGGAGATATTGAAGCCGGAAAAGTACGCCGTGTGATCGTGTACCGCCTTGACCGTATCAGCCGTTCTGTACTGGACTTTGCCAATGTGATTGATGTGTTTCAGAAGCATCGTGTGGATTTCGTCAGTACCATGGAGAAATTCGACACGGGAACGCCTATTGGCAAAGCCATGCTGATGATCGTTATGATCTTCGCACAGCTGGAACGGGAAACCATTCAGCAGCGTGTCATTGATGCATACGCTTCACGAAGTAAACGTGGATTTTACATGGGTGGGCGGATTCCTTTCGGATTTACGCTGAAAGAAACGATGATCGATGGGATCCGTACCAAGATGTACGAAACAATAGAATCCGAAGCGGAAGTTGTTCGGCAAGTCTATGCCATGTACGCAGAACCGCAGACCTCTCTCGGGGACATCATGCGTTATCTGGAAGATCACGGGATCTGTAAACGGGATGGAAAACTTTTCAACAGAAGTCGCCTGCGGGATATGGTTATCAATCCGGTGTATGTCAAAGCGGACTATCAGCTTTATGATTTCTTCAAGGCGCAAGGTACCAACATTGCCAATATTCCCGAAGATTTCATCGGCACAAACGGTGCGTATCTTTATTCTGGTGATACGGTGAAACGGAAATCCCTCTCTCTGGAAGGACATACGCTGGTTCTGGCACCACACGAAGGGTTGATCGATTCTCAAACATGGATCAAGTGCCGCAGTAAGTGTCTGAACAATCACGCCGCTGCAAAGCCTGTCAAAGCCAAGGTGACGTGGCTTGCCGGTAAAATCAAATGCGCACACTGCGGATATGCCCTTGCCGCAAAAATCTATCACTGTAAAACAAAGGAAGACAACCGCTATTATCTCTGCAATAACAAATACAATGCCGGCGGATGCCATTTCGGTTCTCTGGATGCCGATGCGGTGGACGAAATCGTGTTTGAAGAAATGCAGAAGAAACTGGCTGAGTTTGAAACGCTGTCCAAACAAGAACAAGCCGAATGCAATCTGCAGATTCTGAAATGGAAAGAACGGATCGAAGCCATTGACAAAGAAATCGCTTCCCTACTGGATAAAATTTCTGCTGCCAATGATACAGTTATGGAGTACATAAACAACCGTATATCCGCACTGGATGCCGAGAAGAAAGATTTGTATGCACAGATTGTACAGCTTGATAACAGCGCTAAGGATGCCGTGGAAGAAATTACCGGTTACATGGAACACTGGGATGAACTGTCCATCAGCGATAAAATCACGGTCGTAGACTGCCTGATTGAAAGCATCCACGCCACCAAAGATTCCCTTGATATCAAGTGGAAAATTTAGGAGTATTCGACAAATTATTACATTCACACACATTCCGCTTTGGTGTTTTCGGTGAAGCGAAATACCTCTTTTACACGGATCATCACCCCATAATACTCTGCCAAGGATAAATCCCCCGCCAATCTGGTTTGAGAATGGCGGGGGATCTGCTTGTTTCCGTAAAAATGTTTATTTCTTATTTTCGTCCATCAGTTTTTTTGCACGCTCGATGTATTCCTTGAACCTTTCTTCACCCCTTACCGGGTTGAACCATTCCCAGCCGCGCGGCGCGGTCATGCCGTAGTGCATGAGACTGCAGTCACCCTCAAAGAGATGGTCATAGGTTAATGGTTCTTTCGTTCCGTCAGGGAGAGTAATAACGGACTTGCCCTTGATAACTCTGATACCGCCATAGATCAGCGGATCGCCAACCTCCATTTCTGTACCATCGGGAATTCTGTCCCACTTCGGATAGGCTTCAAATGCTTTTTCCAACCATTCATAGCCTTCCTCCTTCTTGCCGCATCCGAACAATGCGCACGCGGTACGGAAGCTTGTACTTGCATAATGTCCGAGCCATGCTTCCGGAACAGCACCGTCACCGAGTCCCTCCATGATATGCAGACGGTACTTGTTCCACGCTACCGCTTTTTCCTGCGCCGCCCAATACCGTGACGGACGACCGAAGAAATGGCAAAGAAGGTGGAAGTTGTTCACATCGTGGAGCAGACGGCTTTCGTTATGCTTGCCCGCATCCCAGAGCTGATCTTCGATCACTTCCCTTTGAATCATACTGTACTGTGTCATCGGCGGCGGAAGTTCGCGGATACCGGTTGCATCCTTGAAGATCACGATATGTCCCGCATCGTCCTGCACATAGGTGTATTCCACAGCTCCGACATACCCATCGGTCAGACCAATCGCATCATATCGCCGCACCAATCCGTCCGCCATGGGCATATATCCCTCGCCCGTACCTTCGTAGGCAGTCAACTCATATACAGCGACTTTTATGCCACCGCAGTATTCGTTTTCCGTGCGGACGATACCGATGCCATCAGCAAAATAATACACCTTTTTGCCGCCGCGATATGCCACACCGTCTTTCATGCCATCAATATCCATGGACAGCTTCAGACAGTTTTCAAATGTTCCGGCTTTGGTGGTTATGCTTCCTCCGTCCTCGCAGTTGATTTTGGTTCTGATCGCATCGCCGTAATGATCACATTCTACTGTCGGAGCTGCACCGATCTGCCATTCCTCTGACCAGATACAATTTGCCGCATCCTGCAGAATGCCATAAATGTCGTTGTAGAGCAGTGGCGTGTCCGCTTCTCCCATACCGCCTATGTTCTTGAGTTCGAACGACCAGCGGTGATTGTGTGTGAAATTCAGCCTGTTGTATTTCGGATAGACAACATTTTTGGAGAAGAAATTCCAGTGCCCTGTATAACCGCTGTCGGGTGTTTCTCCGCCGATAATCCGACGTGCAACGGAAACGGCAGCTTTTGAATGCGCCTTTTCCATGGGAGTTTGTGCCAACGCTTCCACCTTTTCCAGTGGAACGGTGATATCGCCCAGTTTCCCTTTGTCGTTTTCGTAGATCCAGTATTCATTGCGGATCTGCTGAATCATATCCAGCCAACTGTTCTCATCATACCGGAATCGCTCTGCGAAATCTCTTGATGCAAGTATCACCGTCTCATCATCCGCATGAGTAACGGTAATCACAAGTTCGGAGATCAGGGTATCGTGGTTGTAGGTATCCGCGTATTCCCATGTGTTGCCAGCCGCCAACGGAAGCAGTCCTTTTCCGCTGACGATTTTATAGGACTTCAAAAGCCGTACATCGGTCAGATCGTCCACTGTGCGCTCGTATTTTACAATACCGACACCGGATTTGTACCAGACCTTGTTGACACAGTAACCGCTGTATTCAGCAAACAGGCTGGTAATCCAGAGCTGGCAGTCATCAAAAACGCCGCAGGGAGTCT
>SVTO01000077.1 GCA_015063745.1 Oscillospiraceae bacterium
TGTATTGAGCATATCTGTTCCTCTGATAAGTGGCAGTGTGGTAACTTCATTTTATCAGATTTTTCAGATATGCTCAACCTTTTTTTGCTGGGCATCTTATCTGACCCCAACTTTTATTATAGAGCCTCTTTTTTTCTGTTTCCGTCCCGAAAAACCGCGAAAAGACGGCAAAACGGGCAAATGTAAATATTGTTGCTTTTTATTTACAAATAGTTTCTTGTAAAAATCCGTTGTCTGGTATAAGATATGCTTATATCAACAACAGGATGAAAAATTATGTTTGGATACGTAAGGCCGTATACACCGTCCCTGCAGCTGCAGGAGTACGAAATATACCGTGCCGTGTACTGTGGTCTGTGCAGAACTATGGGCGAGGTGACCGGGCAGACCTCCAGATTGACGCTGAGCTACGATTTCTGCTTTCTGGCTGCGCTCCGTATGGCGTTTTTGCCGTCGGAAGAAGTGATCTACAGCCGCCACCGCTGTTTTGCCCATTGTACAAAACCGAGATTCACGGCGGAATCCAATCCTGCCCTTGTCTTTACCGCCACTGCCGCTGCCTGTCTGACCGACGGAAAACGGCTGGATGATCTGCAGGATGAAACGGGGTTCGGCAGAATCAAGCCCTATGTGCTGACACCGCTGTGCCGGTCCATGCAGCATCATGCGAAGAAATATTACGCCGCCGATGGTCTGTCAGAGAAGATCAAAGGGCATCTTGCGGCTCTGTCCGCTCTGGAAAAGGCCGGGTGTACCTCCGTGGAGGAAACGGCCCAGACCTTCGGTTTGCTGATGCAGGATGTGTTCACGGAAGGACTGACGGACCCCGCGGAACGGGCTATCGCCGGAGAATTCGGCCTGCGTACCGGCAGATTTATTTACATCTGCGATGCCATGGACGATCTGTGCGGGGACATCCGTGAAAAGCGGTACAATCCGCTGGCGGGTCTTTGGGGAGATCTGGCACTGAACGAAGGTGGGCAGCCGTCGGATATGCTGAAGAGTGCATTCCGTACCGCGGCTCTGGTGGATCTGGAAGGACTCGGACGGGCGGTCGAACTGCTGCCGGACGGGATTCTGACACGGATTCTGAAAAATATCGTGTATCAGGGGATGCCCTATACACTGACCCGCATCCTTGCCGGTAAAACGGGGAAGAGCGGAAACAGAAGACTTTATGAGATTGCCCCGGGTGAAATCGGGGAAATGAAGGGATAAAAACTACGCCGCGAGAGGCGGTATTTGGGAGAAAAACAGGCATGAGAGATCCGTACAGCGTACTGGGCGTAAGCCGGGATGCAACTGAGGACGAAATCAAAAAAGCATACAGAGAACTGGCAAGAAAATACCATCCGGATAACTACGCCGGCACCAATCTGGCGGATGTGGCGGAAGAAAAAATGAAGGAGATCAACGAGGCCTACGACTATGTCCAGAAGGAGCGGTCGGGACAGAATACCGGCAATCCTTTCGGCGGCGGATACAGCAGCGGCAATTACTCCTCCTATTCCTCCTCCGGCACCACATCCTTCGCCGAGATCCGGGAAATGATCCGCAGCGGACGGTATGTGGAGGCGGAACTGAAGATCGACGCCACACCGGCCGGGGACAGAGGTGCGGAATGGAATTACCTGAAGGGCTGTCTTCTGGTCCAGAGAGGGTATTACTACGATGCGCTGAAATATATTGAAGTGGCGTGCTATCTGGATCCGAACAATGCGGAATACAGAGAAGCGAAAAACCGGATGCATACCCGTTCCACCGCCTACGGTTCCCCGTACCGGACGAACAGAGGACAGGGGGATATTGATATGTGCGGGCTGTGTACCAATCTGCTGTGCGCAGACGCCTGCTGTGAATGCTGCGGCGGGGATCTGATCCCGTGCTGCTGAGCGAGGTGATACTATGAAAACAAAGGATAACCGTTCTGCCGGTGCGGCGAAGAAAAGGGGAAACGCCAGACCCATTGCCATCTGCGGAATTCTTGCCGCGTTGTGCGTGGTGCTTTTGTACATCGGTTCCCTGACGGTGTTTGATCTGACGGCCGTTGTGGTCTGTGCTCTGATCACCATGCTGGTTGTGGTGGAACTGGGAAACAAATATGCGTGGATCATGGTCGGTGCGGCGGGTGTGCTGGCGCTGATACTGGTGCCGGTGAAGCTGTCGGCGGTGATCTACATCCTGATCGGCGGCATTTATCCCATCATGAAGGGATACTACGAAGTATACCGGAATCTGATCGCCTGGCCCCTGAAGCTGTCCACTCTTGGGACCATGCTTCTGATCCTGACCATACTGTCCAAGTTCCTTTTTACAGCGGAAGAAACCTATTTTCTCTTCAGTTTCTGGCCGATCATCATCGGGCTTGCGTTTTTGGTGGTGTACGATCTGGCGCTGACCGGATGCGTCACATTTTATATAGTGAAACTGCGCAGTCGACTGGGACTGAAAAAGTTATTTTAGTGCATATATACCGAATATGACTCCATTTCGTTGACAATGGGGTCATTTTTATTGTATAATATAATATGAATGCAGTGCGATGATCCGGAGTTGACGGGAGACACTGCATTTGTCCGTAAAAAATATAAAAAAGAATTGAATGGTGACTGAAATGCCCAAGAGTATGACTGCCTTCGGCAGAGCAAGAGAATGTACAGCAGACGGCTCCAGAGACATTACCGCCGAACTGAAAAGTGTAAACGGCAGATATCTGGACGTGACCGTAAAGCTTCCCCGCAACTACAGTTTTCTGGAGGAACGGGTTAAGAATTATTTGTCCGAGAGAGGGATCTCCCGCGGCAAGATCGAGGTTTACATCGGCGTTGGCGTGGTGGAACAGGACGGCGTGGAATATGCGCTGGACACCGCTGCCGCCAAGTCCTATCTGGACGCTTTGTATACCCTGCGCGACACCTTCGGACTGAAGGATGATATTTCCGTTATGCGCGTTGCCCAGATGCGTGAGCTGTTCACGGTGAAAAAGCCCGAGGACGATATGGAAAAGGACTGGGCGGATGTAAAATCCGTACTGGCCAAGGCGGTGGATGCATTCCTGGAACAGAGAGCCAAGGAAGGCGAAAATCTCTGCTGCGACATCAGAGGCAAGGTAGAAAACATCAAGTCCCTGACCGCCAAGATCAAGGTTCTGTCCGAAGCGGATATTTCCGGATATTCCGCCAAGCTGGAGCAGCGTATCCGTCAGTTCCTCACGGACTTTGATGCGGAAGTTGCGGAACAGCGTATTCTGACGGAAGCCGCCATTTACGCAGACCGTGCCGCCATCGACGAAGAACTGGTGCGCCTGGCCTCCCACTTCACCGCTATGGACGACATTCTGGCATCCGACGAAGCGGTGGGCAGAAAGCTTGACTTCCTCCTGCAGGAAATGAACCGGGAAACCAACACCATCGGCTCCAAGGCCGGCAATACGGAAATCGCCCATATGGTGGTGGACATCAAGACAGAACTGGAAAAGATCAGGGAGCAGATTCAGAATCTGGAATAATCCTCTGACGGGATATTATAGAAAGGATGCGGTTTGCCTGTAACGGGAAGGCCGCACGGAGTTACATGAAGTTTGTAAACGTAGGATTCAACAATATACTGAATGCAGAACGGATCATTGCCGTGATCGCTTCGGATTCCGCACCGGCCAAGAGACTGGTGCAGGATGCCAAGGATATGGGCCGCGCCATCGACTGCACCAGCGGACGGAAGACCCGTTCCGTTGTGGTAACGGACAGCGACCATGTGATCCTTTCCGCCATCCAGACGGAAACCCTGGCATCCAGACTGGCAGGCGAAACGGACAATGACGGCGGGGAGGACAGTGAAGATGAAAAATAAGGGACTGGTTTTCGTAATTTCGGGACCCTCCGGCAGCGGCAAGGGAACCGTGGTGGAAGAACTGCGTAAGATTTGCCCGGATGTGGGCGTATCCGTATCCGCAACCACCCGCGCCCCCAGAGAAGGGGAAGAGCACGGCGTCAATTATTACTATATGACCCGTGAGGAGTTTGAAAAACTGCTTGCCGAAGGAGAAATTCTGGAACATACCGAATATAACGGAAATTATTACGGTACACTGAAAAGGGAAGCCAGAAAGATCATCGACGGCGGCAAGGATCTGATTCTCGAGATCGAGGTGGAAGGCGGC
>SVTO01000032.1 GCA_015063745.1 Oscillospiraceae bacterium
CAGTTGCAGCTTCGGTAGCAGCTTCGGTAGCAGCTTCGGTAGCAGCTTCGGTAGCAGCTTCGGTTGCAGCTTCGGTTGCAGCTTCGGTAGCGGCTTCGGTAGCAGCTTCGGTAGCAGCTTCGGTAGCAGCTTCGGTAGCGGCTTCGGTAGCAGCTTCAGTAGCAGCTTCGGTTGCAGCTTCAGTAGCAGCTTCGGTAGCTTCTTCGGTAGCAGCACCGGCTACATTTTCCATGAATACCAGTTCGGAAACGGAACCGGCTTCCATGGAAGCGTACTTGATGTAGATGTCATGAACGCCTGCGGGAACAGCCAGGTTCAGCGGAACCCAACCGGAAGTGGAGATGGTCCACATGGAGGTGAAACCAACTTCCATAACCAGAGCAGGATCGTTGTCCATGCTGTCAATGTAGAATTCCATTACGCAGAGAGAACCATCGTTCCATGCGTAACCGTAGTGCATCATACCGCCAACAGCGCCGTTTGCGCCGAAGTCGATACCCTTCAGGATGATCAGGTCACCCATGGAGGTGTAACCAACACCGTGGTCTTCCATCAGCTGGATTTCGTTACCGGTGGAACCGGACAGAGGATGAGAGTCATATTCTTCATCGTTAACGATTTCAGCCTGAGCGTAGATGTTAACATTCAGGTAGGGTTCAGCCAGGAAAGCAACTTCCAGAATGTTTACTTCTTCATCCAGGAAGTAGAAGTCAACCTTGGATTCACCAGCGGGAACATATACGGGAATAGCAGCCCAGAATTCATCGCCGCCGCCGCAGCCCAGTTCGATGGTGCCAACGCCGTTGCCGTTAACTTCAGTCATAACTCTCATAACAACGTCTTCGTAACCGTCATAGTCGGTACGAACTGCCATAAAGGTAGCGTCAAAGGGAATGTTCAGGGTAACAGAGGAACCGGAAACTTCTGCCTTAACAACAGCCGCATGATCAGGGCCGGCAGGAGCCATACCGGTGGGGTCCGCACTAACAACAACTGCCATGGTCATAACCAGCAGAGCAGCCAGTGCGATAGAAAGAATCTTCTTCATAATAATTCTTTCTCCTTTCGAAATACGTAAATGGTTACAGATTGCAGCCAAAAAAGTGAAAACAAGCTGCTTGTCTGTGCTGAAATGGGGAATTGCCGGGGCTGCCGAACAAATGCGGGGATATGGGATACATATTCGGCTTATCTGTTTGTCCGTCTTTGTATGGCACAGCGGACTGCGGGACAAACCGAAAAAGGGCACAACAAACTTATTATAATAACTTATTATAATAACACCTACATTATACATTTCTTTTGCTTTTTTGTCAAGATACAATTGATAAGAGGGCAAAAAAATGATAATATTTCTGCAAAAAACACACCTCTGTCAGAGAGAATTTTACAGCGCGGCATCCAGAATCCGGTCGATCAGCTCTGCGTAGGACATACCGTCCTGCATCATCATCTTGGGATACATGGAAATGGGTGTGAAGCCGGGGATGGTATTGATTTCGTTGAACACAAAACCGTCGGCGGTATGGAAGAAGTCCACGCGGGCGAATACACGGCAGTCCAGTGCCTTGAAAATGGCCAGAGCGTATGCCTGAACGGTCTTTTCCTCTTCCGCGGTCAGTCTGGCGGGGAGGTAGTAGCCGGAAGCATCGCTGATGTACTTGGTTTCGTAATCGTAGAATTCGCTGCTGCCCAGATCGATCTCAGCCGGGCGTGCGGTGAAGTATTCTCCGTGGTTTTCGAATACGGCCACTTCCACTTCGGTACCGACGATCGCTTTTTCGATTAAGATCTTCGTGTCCTCAGCAAAGGCTTTTTCCACAGCGGCTGCAAAATGTGCGGCATCCTTGACCTTGCTGACACCCACGGAAGAACCGGCGGCGCAGGGCTTGACGAACATGGGATAGCCGAATTTTTCTTCACAGCGGCGGCGGAGTGTGTCCATATCCGCCATATCGGAGGGTCTGGCGCAAACGGCGGGTGCCTGGGGAATGTCCGTGTCCGCGGTCACAACGGATTTGGTGAAGGCTTTGTCCATGCAGACACCGCTGGATGTGCATCCGCATCCCACAACGGGAATACCGCATACGGCGAAGAGCCCCTGCATGGTGCCGTCTTCCCCGAATTTGCCGTGGAGCACCGGGAACACCGCATCGGGACGAAGGGAGGCAATGGGTGCTTTGCCGTTTTCGGCGGGGAGGAAATGGAGCTTGCCGTCGTTGGGGGAGAAATGTACGGGAGAGAGCGCGGCGGTATCACTGCACCATGTACCGGTACGGATGGCGTCGATGTCACCGTCGAAGTGGTACCACTTGCCGTCCTTTGTGATGCCGATGCAGACGATTTCGTAACGGCTGCGGTCGATATTGGACAGAACCGCATGGGAAGAGGAAAGGGATACTTCATATTCGGAGGATTTCCCGCCGAACAATACACAGATGATCTTTTTCATAATAACTCCAAGAATAGTATATCAGAATGGTAAAGAAAATTCAATGCACAAAACCACGAAAACCATGCACAAAACGTGACTGTTTCCGAATCCGGTGTCAGCAGTGGGAAAGCATATATTCCACGGAATCCCGCAGCGCCTGCCAGCTGGCTGTGATGATGTCGGGGGAAACGCCGATGGTACGCCATACGCTGACCCCATCGGTGGATTCGATCAGAACCCGTACCACGGAAGCTGTCGCACCGGAGTCCAGCACACGTACCTTATAGTCCGTCAGCCGCATTTTGGCGATATCCGGATAGAAACGGCTGAGTGCCCGGCGGAGTGCTATGTCCATGGCGTTTACGGGACCGTTGCCCTCGCCGGCGGTCAGTTCTTCGCTGTCTCCCACGGCGATCTTGATGGCGGCGGTGGCCTTCATTTCATCCCGGACGATCCCGGCATATTCCTTGCCCATGGGATTTTCGTCCACGATGACCTTGAAGCTGAGCAGGTCAAAGAAGCGCTTCCGTTTTTCCAGTACCCCGTCAATGAGCAGCGCCAGGGAAGCGGAGGCATCCTCGTAATCGTAGCCCATGGTTTCTCTGTCCCGCAGGAGCTGGGCAAGCTGTACCAGCTCGGGGGAGTTCTTGTGAATGGCTTCGGCTTCTTCCGGGGGCAGGAAGGCACGCATTTTGTCCACCAGAGCCGCCCGTCCGCTGAGACTGCTGATGACGAAATTCCGTCGGTTGCCCACAGCGGCAGGATCCATATGTTCAAAGGTACGGGGGGATTTGGTGACGCCGTCGATGTGGGTCCCCGCCTTATGGGTGAAGGCATATCCGCCCACGAAGGGTTCGTTTTCGTTGAATGCCCGGTTGGCGGCTTCGTTTACAGTTCTGGCCGTACGGGTCAGCTCCGCCAGTCCTTCACCGATGCAGTCAAAGCCCAGCTTGAGCTGCAGGACGGGGATCAGGGTGTTCAGATTGGCATTGCCGCACCGTTCGCCGAAGCCGGAGATGGTACCCTGAACATGGCTTGCACCGGAAAGCACGGCCGATACGGAATCCGCTTCCGCCATGCCCATATCGTTGTGGCAATGGATGCCCACCCGGTTGCCGAAACGGGAAACCACGGCATTCACGGTTACGCCGATGCTGTCGGGAAGCATGCCGCCGTTGGTGTCGCACAGGATCACCCGGTCCGCGCCGGCTGCAAAAGCGGTCTCCACCACCTGCAGGGCATAGATCACGTCGTCGCTGTAGCCGTCAAAGAAATGCTCGGCATCGAAGAATACGGTTTTTCCGGCGGCTTTCAGATACCGGATGGAATCGGCGATCATGCGCAGATTTTCCTCCGGCGTTGTGCCCAGTACACGGGAGATCTGGTATTTCCAGCTCTTGCCGAAAATGGCGGCAGCGGACAGGGGACATTCCGCCAGAGCCTGCAGAACCGCACTGTCCGCGGCTTCCTCACCGGGACGGCAGGTCTGCCCGAAGACGACCGGCACAGCGGTATGGAACGATTCCGCGGCAACTTTGCGGAAATACTCGGCACTGCGGGCATCGGTCATCATACCGACTTCCATATAGGTTACGCCGAGATCGTCCAGAGCGTGCATGACCCGGAACCGGTCGGCGGGCGAAAAATCCACGCCGCAGCCCTGGGTACCGTCTCTCAGTGTTGTATCCAGAATTTCAATCTTCATAATTCACATCCTGATGATCGTTAGATGTCAGAACCACGCCTCTTGTTTTGCCGGCGTAATCGAATAATACTCTGCCGGTCATGCCGGCGTTTTTTCCGAGGGCAAGAACGGCTTCGGACTGGGATTCCCCATGCTCCAGAAGCATTTTGCCGCCCGGCTTCAGGTGTTTTTTGTATCCCCGGATGATGGCCGCCAGCAGGGAAAGTCCGTCCCCCTCATCCGTCAGCGCGGCGCGGGGTTCCATGGCCAGCTCCGGTTCCAGAGTATGCATTTCCGCCGCTGTGATGTAGGGCGGATTGGAAACAATAATATCAAACAGCCGTTCATCCGGGAATAGTGCATCCCGCACATCACCGCAGATACATTCCGCCCGATCTGCCACACCCAGCTTCCGGAAATTCGCTTCCGCACAGGTCAGGGTGTCAGGAAAGAGATCCACAGCACAGCCGCGGGCTGCGGGACGGTAATGCAGAACGGATGCCAGAATACAGCCGCTGCCGGTACAGAGATCCAGCACATCCCCGCCGTCGGGCAGAAGCTTCAGTACCTCTTCCACCAGAATTTCCGTATCGGGACGGGGGATCAGGCAATGCTCGTTCACCGTGAAGGAGAGTCCCATGAACTCCCATTCGCCGAAGAGATACTGCAGGGGATACCGGGTACAGCGCTTTTCCACCGTCTGTACCAGAGCCGGAACATCGAAATCCCGGTCTTTTTCCGTAAGCAGCAGGGAACGGCTTCGTCCGGTGCAGTGCTCGGTGATCAGCATCGCTTCCCACTCCGCGTCCGCAATGCCCGCTTCTCTCAGCCGTGCGGCGATTTCACGGATGGTCATTTGTCATCCCCGGCTTCGGTTTCGTCTTTTTCTTCGTCCTTCTTGCCGGATGCGGGAACCCAGGGAGCGGATTCTTCCAGCTGTTCGCCGGCTTCGGCCAGTTCAGCCTTGACTTCTTCCCGGAAATCCGCGGGAATGGCGGCGAGAATGGCGGTAATGGCTACGGCCAGCTGGGCTTCATCGGGTTCACGGGTGGTGATCCGCTGCATCCACAGACCGGGCGCGGAGAAAATTTTCGTAAATACATTGCAGTGCTTGCCTGCGTACATGATGTATTCAAAACCCAGACCCACGATCAGCGGAATGGTCAGCAGCTTGGAAGCAAGACGGATGACCATGCTGTCCCAGGACAGGAAGGAATTGACGATAATGGAGAGCATCAGCATGACGAAAATGAAGCTGGTGCCGCAGCGGGGATGGAAACGGGTGCACTTCTTGGCATTGGCCGGGGTCAGGGGCATACCGGATTCGAAGCAGGCGATGGATTTGTGCTCTGCGCCGTGGTATTCGTAGGTACGGCGGATCTCCGGCATCAGACCGGTCAGGGCAATGTAGCCCACGAAAATACCCATACGCACCAGACCCTCGATCAGGGAACGGAGTACGCCCACCGTAATGATGCCGCCGGTCAGAAGGTCGAGTCCCTTGACAGCCAGCGTGGGCAGTACCAGAAACAGACCGACACCCAGTACCACACCCAGCACCATACCGATGCCGGAGATGATCTTCATCATGTTGTCGCCCATTTTTTCGGAGAGCCACTTGTCGAACTTGGTTTCCGGCTCTTCGTCATCGATGCCGAGCATTTCCATGGACTTGGTCAGGGTGTTCATGCTGAGCATCATCATTTCCACAAAATTCACGCATCCGCGGATGACCGGGATACGGAAGAACTTGTACTTCTGCCGCAGGGAGGTGAATTTTTCTTCGGTGGTAACGATCTTTCCGTCTTCCCCGCGTACGGCGAGACTCATATCGTTGCCGGATTTCATCATAACGCCTTCCAGGACGGCCTGTCCTCCAACCAGTCCCAGACGGCTTTTCTTTGCCTGTTTTTCCATATATACGGTAAATCCTTTCTTTATGTGCACAGATCACGGAATGCAGAAAAAACATTCGTACATTATATTATATCACAAACCGGATGGTAAGTAAAGAGTCAATTGGGCCAAAGGGCGTAAAGGAATATAGGAAATTCCATGAATTTTTTGTGCTGCGGGGACGGGGGCGGTATTTCCGCATATTCCCCGGAATACGGGCATAGAATAGTATTGCCTGCGGTGTGCTTTCGCTCCTTGAGCATGCCGCCGTAAATGCTCTGTCGGCCGCTTTGCGGTGTCGGATGGGGCATTTTTTCGTTTTTGCGCCGGTTTTTTGAAAATTTACAGCAATTCTCTTGACAGAGCAATGGGTTTGGTGTTACCATATACACGAACCGTTTCCCTGTATGTCCGATCGGACAGAGAAGCGGAATAAAGTATGGACATAATTATCATAATACTGGAGGAATATACAATGAACAATATCCCCATGACTTTCGATCTGAGCGGTAAGGTTGCGGTTGTTACCGGCGGCGGCGGCGTGCTGTGCTCCGGCTTTTCCAAGACCCTGGCAGCAGCCGGTGCAAAGGTTGCCGTATGTGACCTGAGACTGGAAGCAGCCGAAGCGGTTGCGGCTGAAATCCGTGCGGAAGGCGGCGACGCCAAGGCATTTGCCATGAACGTACTGGACATCGAATCCGTACGTGCGGCAAGAGATCAGATTGTGGAAGCATTCGGTCCCGTAAATCTGCTGCTCAACGGTGCGGGCGGCAATAACCCCAAGGGTTCCACCACCAGAGACAACCTGACCCCCGAAGAAGTGGACGAGCTGGAAAAGAACGGCACCATCGAAGGCGTAAAGACCTTCTTTGATCTGGATCCCGAAGGCATCAGCTTCGTATTCAACCTGAACTTCCTCGGCACCCTGATCCCCACCCAGGTATTCGCAAGAGATATGGCCAAGACCGGCGGCAACATCATCAACGTATCTTCCATGAACAGCTTCCGTCCTCTGACCCGTATTCCCGCATACAGCGGCGCAAAGGCTGCCATCTCCAACTTCACCATGTGGCTGGCCGTACACTTTGCTCCCGTGAACATCCGTGTAAACGCTATCGCTCCCGGCTTCTTCCTGACCAACCAGAACAGAGGCCTGCTGCTGAACGAAGACGGCTCCCTCAGCCCCCGCAGCGAAAAGATTCTGGGCCACACGCCCATGAAGCGTTTCGGTACCCCCGAAGATCTGGACGGCACTCTGCTGTGGCTGGCAGACGACCGTTTCTCCGCCTTCGTGGACGGTGTTGTTGTTCCCGTTGACGGCGGCTTTGCTGCTTACAGCGGTGTTTGATCGAATCTGAAAATATAAAGGAAAGGGTATATCTCTCCGGGATATACTGGAAAAATGATGAAGAAAATTCTGACTGTTCTGGCGGCGGTGCTGCTGTTGGCGGCTTGCCTTGCCGGATGCAATGACGTGGCCGATAAAGGCTATCTGGGCGGTGCGCCCGTTTTCGTGGAACCCATCTATGTCGGTGAAGAAGTAACCACTCTGGACAGAGTATTCACCAAGGACGACTTCAGAGTGATGGTCAACTATGATGACGGTTCTCACAGAGAAGTTACCGACTATGAGATCACCGAACAGAAGCTGATGAATGGTATCTACACCATTTATGTGGACTGGCGCGGTATCGAAGGCGATGCAATGATCGTTCTCGATATGGACCTCTTCACGGAAACCGAAGCGGCTGAAGAAACCGCAGCGGAATAATCCGTATCCAAACCGAAAACACAGGCTGTCCGCTTACATTTTCCGTAAGCAGGACGGCCTGTTTTTTTGCTGTTTTCCGGAAATTTTCATGGGTGTAAAAAACGGGGGGAATACATCGGGCGCTGTCGGAGAAAAGTGTTTGTTGTGAACAGGAATGGCTTGTGAAAATGAGAAAATGTGAAGAATTTACAGGTGTGAAATTCACATTTCCCCAAAATTACAGGGTTAATGAACGGGAATTTAACATTTCGCATAGAAAATTCCTATAAAATAAGGCACAAATTGAAAAAAACACATCTTGACAAAAACCCTCTTCTGTATTATTATATTAGTATAGGTGGAAGTAGTACCTTTATGCCGTTTTCTGTCGGTTTGCAAAAGGTACTCCGGACACGGAAATCACCGATCCCGTTGACAAAAACTCTCCCGTACAGGGAAATGCAGCATATACCTGTCAGCAAAAAATATAAAGGAAGAGTGCACCATGAATAAAATTACGATTATCGGCTCCGGCAGCGTTGGTTCCACGATTGCCTATACTCTGACCGTCACAGGTCTGGCATCTGAGATCGTTATGATCGACTTGAACAATGAAAAAGCACTGGGCGAAGCTATGGATATTCGCCAGGGTACGCCCTTCTGCAGTCCCTGCGCTGTGTATGCCGGTACCTACCGGGACACGGTCGGTTCGGATATTGTCATTCTGACATCCGGCATCGCCAGAAAGCCCGGACAGTCCCGTCTGGATCTGGCGCAGACCAATGTCAACATCACAAAGACCATCATTCCCGAAATCACCCGGTACTGCCCGGATGCAAACTATATCATCGTATCCAATCCCGTGGATATTCTGACCTATACCTTCTGCAAGCGCTCCGGCCTTTCCGAGAACCAGATCATCGGATCCGGTACCATTCTGGACACAGCCCGTCTGCGCGCAAGACTGTCGGAATTCTACAAGATCAACCAGCAGAATGTACACGCCTACGTGATGGGTGAGCACGGGGATTCTTCCTTTGTGCCCTGGTCCGTTGCGAACATTTCCAATGTGCCGATCGACGAATGTGACACCTCCATTACATATATGGGCATGGCCATGCCGAAGCTGGACTATGCGGAAATCGAAGAATATGTACGCAAATCCGGCGGACGCGTGATCGAACAGAAGGGTGCGACCTATTATGCCGTTTCCGTTTCCGTCTGCTATATCGTAAAGTGCCTGCTGGGCAGCGTGGATACCACCATGACGGTTTCCACCATGATGCACGGCGAATACGGTATTTCGGACGTATGTCTCAGTATTCTGAACGTACTGGGCAGCGAAGGCGCGCATGGAAAGATCATGCTGCCCCTGAAGGATCACGAAATTGCCCTGCTGCGGAAGAGTGCGGATTGCCTGCGCGGCGTTATTGATCAGCTGGATATATAATAAAATAGTTATATAAAATGTAGGGCAGGGGACGGCTGTGCGGATGAGTAACAGGCATCTGCCCTACGTCCTTTGTTTACGTATAAAAATATTGTGAAATATAGAGGAGCGTATTATGGAATATCGTATCGAACATGATTCTATGGGCGAAATGAAGGTCCCCGCCGACCGCCTTTGGGCAGCCCAGACACAGAGAAGCCACGAGAATTTTGAGATTGGTGTGGATATTGAAACCATGCCCAGAGAGATTACCCATGCATTCGGTATTCTGAAGAAGGCCGCAGCGTATGCCAACCATGCCCTGAAGCCGGAAAAGATGACCGATGAAAAGCTTGCCGCCATCTCCGCCGCCTGTGACGAAGTGATCGCGGGAAAGCTCAACGATCATTTTCCGCTGGTTGTATGGCAGACCGGTTCCGGTACCCAGTCCAATATGAACGCCAACGAAGTAATCGCCAACCGCGGCAACCAGATCGCCGGCAAGGAAAAGCTCTTGCATCCCAACGATGACATCAACATGAGCCAGTCCTCCAACGATACCTTCCCCACCGCCATGCACATTTCCGCTGTAATTGCAATCGAAGATAAGCTGATTCCCGCCGTGGACAGACTGATTGCCACCTTTCTCCGTCTGGAAGAAGAAAACGAAGGCATCGTAAAGAGCGGCAGAACCCACCTGCAGGACGCTACTCCCATCAAGTTCAGCCAGGAAATCAGCGGCTGGAGAAGCTCCCTGGAAAGAGACCGCGAGCTGCTGGTCATGGCTGTAAAGCCCCTGATGGAGCTGGCACTGGGCGGCACTGCCGTCGGTACCGGTCTGAATGCCCCCAAGGGATTTGATACCCTGGTGGCTGCGGAAGTTTCCAAGCTGACCGGCAAGCCTTTTGTAACTGCCGTAAACAAGTTCCATGCCCTGACCTCCAAGGATGAGCTGGTATTCGCTCACGGCGCCATCAAGGCTCTGGCGGCGGATATGATGAAGATCGCAAACGACATCCGTTGGCTGGCAAGCGGTCCGAGAGACGGGCTCGGGGAAATCTTCATTCCCGAAAACGAACCCGGTTCTTCCATCATGCCCGGTAAGGTAAACCCCACCCAGTGTGAAGCGGTTACCATGGTGGCTGTACAGGTCATGGGCAACGATGTGGCAGTAGGCATGGCCGCATCCCAGGGTAACTTTGAGCTGAACGTATTCATGCCCGTGGCGATCTACAATTTCCTGCAGTCCGCAAGACTGATGGCAGAAGCCATGGTTTCCTTTGACAAGAACTGCGCATCCGGCATCACCGCCAACAGAGAAAAGATGCACCACAACCTGCACAACTCCCTGATGCTGGTAACTGCCCTCAACCCCTACATCGGCTACGAAAATGCCGCCAAGACCGCAAAGAAGGCCTTCAAGGACAATATTTCCCTGAAGGAAGCCTGCGTGGAACTGGGCTTTCTGACCGCCGAAAAGTTTGACGAAGTATTCCACCCCGAACAGATGGTATAAACGATCCTGCCGTGCGGATACGGCATATGGAGGATGAAAATATGAAAGTAAGCTACTTCCCCGGATGTACCCTGAAGAACAAGGCGAAGGATCTGGATACCTATGCCAGACGCTGCGCCGAGGTGCTGGGGATCACCATGGAAGAAATCGAAAACTGGCAGTGCTGCGGCGGTGTGTTTTCCACTGCCAAGGATGAGATCGCATCCAAGCTGTCTTCCGTCAGAGCGCTGACCGAAGCGGCGAAGAAGGATCAGATCTTAGTCAGCGTATGCTCTGCCTGCCATAATGTACTGAAACAGACCAACCACGCCATGCAGAACGACGAAGATTTTGCCCTGCGGGTGAACAACTACAACGGACCCGACGGTCAGTACCACGGCGAAACACAGGTGTTGCACTATCTGGAACTGCTGCGGGATGTGGTGGGATTTGATAAAATCAGAGAAAAGGTTGTAAATCCCCTGACCGGTAAGAAGATCGGTGCCTACTACGGCTGCCTGCTGCTGCGTCCCGGACAGACCATGCAGATGGACGATGTGGAAAATCCCCGGATCATGGAGGATTTCATCCGTGCCATCGGTGCGGAACCGGTCGTATATGCCATGCGCAACGAATGCTGCGGCGGATATGTGACTCTGGAAGACAAGGGCCTGGCCGCAAAGAAGAGCGCGGCGGTACTGAACAATGCGGCTGTAAACGGCGCGGAAATGCTGGTGACCGCCTGTCCCCTGTGCCGGTACAATCTGGTGAAAAACGGCGGAAGCGATCTGCCCGTTATATACTTTACCGAACTGCTGGCAGAAGCGCTTGGCGTGAAGGAGGAGAACAATGGCTGAACATAACAACCTGAAGGAACAGATTCTGCGCATGAGCGGGGTCAATCCTCTGAAATGTATGCGGTGCGGCAAATGTTCTGCGACCTGTCCCGCCTATGATGAGATGGAATACCATCCCCATCAGTTTGTGTACATGGTGGAGACCGGGGACATTGAGCCTTTGCTGCAGTCCGAATCTCTGTACAAGTGTCTGACCTGCTTCGCCTGCGTGGACAGATGTCCCAGAAGCGTGGAACCGGCCAAGCTGGTGGAAGCGGTACGCCTGGCCGTAATCCGCGAACAGGGCAAAAACCGCCTGAAGCCCGACGATATTCCGGCACAGCTGGATGAGGATATGCCGCAGCAGCTTCTGGTAAGCGCCCTGCGTAAATACAGCAAATAAGGAAGGAGAAAGACAAAATGCAGAGAATAGGTGTATTTGTCTGCTGGTGCGGTACCAACATTGCCGGCACCGTGGACGTGGTTAAGGTTGCAGAAGCTCTGGCGAATGAGCCGGGTGTTGTCTACTCCGCCGATTATCAGTATATGTGCTCCCAGGCCGGACAGGATATGATCAGAAATGCCGTCAAGGAACATAAGCTGACGGGTCTTGTGATCTGCTCCTGCTCCCCCAGAATGCACGAAGCTACCTTCCGCAAAACCGCAGCCTCCGCCGGCCTGAACCCCTACATGGTGGAAATCGCCAATATCCGCGAGCAGTGCTCCTGGGTACATAAGGATATGCCCATCGGTACGGAAAAGGCCATCATTCTCGGTAAGGCGGCAATTGCCAAGGTAAATCTGAACGCGCCCCTGACCCCCGGTGAATCTCCCGTAACCAAGAGAGCGCTGGTCATCGGCGGCGGTATTGCCGGTATCCAGACCGCGCTGGACATTGCGGATGCCGGATTCCCCGTGGACATTGTGGAAAAGCTGCCCACCATCGGCGGCAAAATGGCACAGCTGGACAAGACCTTCCCCACGCTGGACTGTGCGGCGTGCATCCTGACCCCCAAAATGGTGGATGCGGGACAGCACGAAAAGATCCGGATCTTCTCCTACAGCGAAGTCACCGACATCGGCGGTTTCGTGGGGAATTTCCATGTAACCATCAAGAAAAAGGCACGTTATGTACGGGAAGATCTCTGTACCGGATGCGGTCTGTGTACGGAAAAATGTCCCCAGAAGAAGGTGCCCAACGAATTCAATCTGGGTATGGATACCCGTCGGGCGATCTACATCCCCTTCGCCCAGGCCGTACCGAAGATTGCCACCATTGACGAAGATTACTGCACCATGCTGAAAAGCGGCAAATGCGGCGTATGCTCCAAGGTATGTACCGCAGGTGCGATTGACTATAAACAGCAGGACGAATATATCACCGTGGATTACGGCGCCATCGTGGCGGCTACGGGCTACAACCCCATTTCCATGGACAAATTCGATGAATTCGCCTACAGCCAGTCCAAGGACGTCATCACCTCCCTGGAATTCGAGCGTCTGACCAATGCCGCAGGTCCCACTGCCGGCAAGCTGCTCCGTCCCTCCGACGGCAAGCATCCCCACACCATCGTATTCGTACAGTGCGTGGGCTCCCGTTGCAGCGGTGCGGAGAAGGGCAAGGAATACTGCTCCAAGATCTGCTGTATGTATACGGCGAAGCACGCCATGCTGACCAGGGACAAGTATCCGGATACGGACGTGTATGTGTTCTACATCGACGTGCGTACACCCGGCAAGAACTTTGACGAATTCTACCGCCGCGCCGTGGAGGAATACGGTGTGCACTATATCAAGGGTATGGTGGGCAAGGTAACACCCGACGGCGACAAGCTGGTGGTACAGGCATCCGACCTGCTGGCAGGCAAGCAGATGAAGATCGACGCGGATCTGGTGGTTCTGGCCGCTGCCATCGAGCCCGACAAGTCCGCCCGTCCTCTGGCAACCCTGCTGACAGCAAGCATGGATACCAACGACTTCTTCACCGAAGCACATCCCAAGCTCCGTCCCGTGGAAAGCCCCACAGCCGGCGTGTTCCTGTCCGGTACCTGTCAGGGTCCCAAGGACATTCCCGAAACCGTATCCCAGGCGGGTGCGGCTGCCTCCAAGGTAATCGGCCTGCTGGCTAAGGATAAGCTGATGGGTAACCCCTGTGTTGCCCATTCCGATGAAATGATGTGCAACGGCTGTTCTTCCTGCGAAAAGGTATGTCCCTACGGTGCGATCACCTATACCGAAAAGGAATACCGCATGCCCGACCGTACGACGAAGATGCGCCGTGTGGCTGTGGTCAATGAAGCGATATGTCAGGGATGCGGCTGCTGTACTGTGGCCTGTCCCTCCGGCGCAATGGATCTGAAGGGATTCGCCAGCGCACAAATCATGGCGGAGGTAGATGCAATATGCAAGTAAACGAAGGATTCAAGCCTACCATCGTGGCATTCTGCTGCAACTGGTGTTCCTACGCCGGCGCGGATCTGGCGGGCAACAACCGTCTGAATTATCCCGCGGAAGTCAAGATCATCCGCGTACCCTGTTCCTGCCGTGTCAACCCCATGTTCATTCTCAGAGCATTCCAGAGAGGTGCGGACGGCGTGATCATCTGCGGCTGCCATCCCGGCGACTGCCACTACACATCCGGTAACTATTATACCAGACGCCGTATGTCCCTTCTGTTCTCCATGCTGGATTATCTGGGCATCGAGAGAGAAAGAACCAGAGTGGAATGGGTTTCCGCTGCGGAAGGGGCAAAGTTTGCGGCTACGATGAACGATTTTGTAGAACAGGTCACCAAGCTGGGTGAGAACAAGAGACTGGAGGATCTGCGATGCAAACAGTAACGAAAGAAATGCTCATTGCCAAAGCCGCCGCACTGCTGGCTGACGGAACTGTGACCCGCGTATACGGCTGGCAGAAGGGTGAGTTTGATTATGATGTAACACCGGCTGTTTTCCACTCTGCGGAAGAGATGGAAAAGGACTTTGTGTGGGGCGATTTCTGCGGCGCCAACTTCTCCAAGTATCTGATCAAGGACAAAGGAGAGGGCAAAGCGCTGGTATTCTTAAAGCCCTGCGACACCTACAGCTTCAATCAGCTGCTGACCGAACACCGCTTCAACCGTGAAAAGGTATACGCCGTGGGTATTCCCTGCGACGGTATGGCCGATATCCGGCTGATCAAGGAAGCGGCGGGCGAAGGTGTGACCGGTGTGGATCCCGACGGGGACGAACTGGTTGTACATACCCTGTATGACGGCGACGTCCGCCTGAACCGCGGGGAATTCCTTGCGGAAAGATGCAAAGTCTGCAAATCAAAGAAGCACGTGGCCTACGATGAACTGATGGGCGACGACGGCGAAGTGGTGGATTCCGCCCGATTTGATGAAGTGGCCAGGCTGGAAGCCATGACCCCCGACGAACGGTTTGCTTTCTGGCAGAACGAACTGTCCAGATGCATCCGCTGTAATGCCTGCAGAGACGTATGTCCCGCCTGTTCCTGTGAAAAGTGCGTATTCGGCAACCCGAAATCCGGCGTGGAAAACAAAGCGGCTTCCGACAGCTTTGAGGAAAAGATGTTCCACATCATCCGCGCTTTCCATGTAGCCGGCCGCTGTACGGACTGCGGAGAATGTTCCAGGGTATGTCCCCAGCACATTCCGCTGCACCTGCTGAACCGCAAATTCATCAAGGATATCGACAATTTCTACGGCGAATACCAGGCCGGTGCCGAGGTAGGATCCCGTGCGCCCCTGGTGGACTATACCGAAGGGGATATGGAACCCGGCGAAGCGGTGGAAAGAGGTGGCACCAATGCGTAAATGTGCAATTGCGGATAAAAATGCCCTTCTGGCTGCCATGGCGGCATTTGCCAAGCTGTATGTACCGGTGGACGGTGCGGATAAGCAGGCTGTGTTCTCCGAATGGAAGGACGGCACCGTGCTTTCCGGCAAGCTGAACACCAACAGAAGCGCAAAAGACTTCTTCTTCCCCCAGACGGAAAACATGATGACCTTCAAAATGTCCGGCAAGAAGCTGGAGATTTTCGATACCAGACGGGAACACGAGGATTTCATCCTGTTTGGCGTAAGAGCCTGTGACGTACGCAGCTTTACGGTACTGGACAACGTATTCCTCTCCGATCCCGTGGATACCTATTACGCCAACCGCAGAGCCCACGGCACCGTTGTGTCCTTAGCCTGCACCAGACCCGCGGAAACCTGCTTCTGCCGTACCTTCGACATCGACGCGGCGGATCCCGAGGGAGATGTGGTATGCTGGGAAGACGGCGAGAGCATTTACCTGTGTGCGAAAACCGAAAAGGGCGAAAAGCTTCTGGCCGCACTGGAAAACGTAACCGAAGCCTGCGCAGAGGATGCGGCGGACGGTGTGAAGAAGCTGGCAAGAGAAAGACAGGACAAACTGCCCCTGGCGGATCTGAAGGCGGACAAATTCGGCTCCGGAAAGACCGATGCGTTCTTCAACGACCCCGCATGGGAATCCCTGTCCGAATCCTGCATCGGCTGCGGTACCTGCACATTCGTGTGCCCCACCTGTCAGTGCTACGACATCAAGGACTTCGATACCGGCCACGGCATCCACAGATTCCGCTGCTGGGACTCCTGTATGTATTCCGATTTCACCATGATGGCCCACGGTACCAACCGTCCGAATCATATGCAGCGTTTCCGTCAGCGGTTTATGCATAAGCTGGTGTATTATCCGGAAAACAACGGCGGTCTGTTCAGCTGTGTGGGATGCGGCAGATGCCTGTCCCGCTGTCCCATCTCCATGAATATCGTCAAGGTTATGAAAACACTGGGAGGTAAGGAAGATGCTGAATGAATTTATGATGCCGAAAGAGCCTCTGATCCCGGTGATCGGTGAAGTAACCGATATCCGTATCGACACACCGGATGTAAAAACCTTCCGCGTGGTCACTCCGGACGGCAAAAAGGCCTTTGACCATATGCCCGGTCAGTGTGCCATGCTTTCCATCCCCGGCGTGGGAGAAGCGATGTTTTCCATCACCTCCTCGCCGACCAATACCGAATATATGGAATTTTCCATCAAAAAGTGCGGCTGCGTGACCGAATGGCTCCACCAGATGGAGGTCGGCCAGCAGATCACCATCCGCGGTCCCTACGGCAACGCATTCCCCGTGGACACCGCGTTCGCCGGTAAGGATATGCTGTTCATCGCCGGCGGTATCGGTCTGGCACCTCTGCGTTCCGTGATCAACTACTGCCGCCACTACAGGGACCGCTACGGCAAGATCGACATCGTATACGGTTCCCGCAGCAAAGCGGATCTGGTGGACTATAACGAAATCCTGACCGAATGGGCGACGGATGCGGGTGTGAACGTGCATCTGACCATCGACCGGGAAGAAGAAGGCTGGGACGGCCACGTGGGCTTTGTACCCAACTACGTCAAGGAACTGGGCTTTTCCACCGACAAGACAGCCATTCTCTGCGGCCCGCCGGTTATGATCAAGTTCACCCTCGCCGGTCTGCAGGAGCTGGGCTTTGCCAGGGAACAGGTGTACACCACTCTGGAGCTTCGCATGAAGTGCGGCATCGGCAAGTGCGGCAGATGCAATGTGGGTGCCAAGTATGTCTGCAAGGACGGTCCGGTATTCCGCTGCGACGAAATCGACGAGCTGCCCGACGAATATTGAGGAGGAGCGGTATGGAATTTCAGTTTTTGGGAACGGCTGCGTTCGAAGGAATTCCTGCACTCTGGTGTCAGTGTGAGCACTGTCAAAAATCCCGTAAGATCGGCGGCAGAGCACTGCGTACCCGCTCGCAAGCACTGGTGAATACAGATCTTCTGATTGATTTCCCGGCGGATACGTACTGCCATCTGCTGACCCATGGAATCGACATGGCGAATGTACACCATTGTCTGATTACCCATAACCATTCAGATCACCTGTACCCCCCGGATCTGGAGGCATTGATAAACGGTTACTCCCATCTGCAGAAAGGATACCATATTACATTTTACGGTTCCGATAAAGTGGGAGAAATGCTGCGTCCGATGATCGAAGGAATATTGGATAAAGATGGCGACGGAACCTGTGATTTTTGTGAAGTGAAAGCGTTTTCTGCTTTTGCGGCGGGGAAGTACACAGTAACGGCACTGCCGGCAATTCATGATAAAAAATCAGGACCTTTGTTTTATCAATTGACAGATGGGGAGAAAACCATTCTGTATGCCCACGACACCCACTATTTCGGTGAGGATGTATGGGAGTACTGGAAAGAGACCAAACCGTATTTTGATTTTGTTTCTCTGGATTGTACCAATTCCTGCCTGCCCCTGACCTATGTGGGTCATATGGGATTGGCTGAGAATATACAGGTGAAGGAACGGATGATTGCCGAGGGTCTTGCGAATGAAAATACAATCTTTGTCTGCAATCACTTTTCTCATAACGGCATCCACACGATTTACGATGAATTCGTTCCGGTGGCGGCTGAAAAAGGTTTTTTGACGTCATACGATGGGATGACGATGGAAATATAAGCTAAAAACGAAAGGGAGATCCATATTATGGAAAACATGGTAAATATATTCTTGTTCGGCAAGAAGTATACGGTACCGGAAAACCTGACGATCATGCGTGCCATGGAGTACGCCGGATATCAGCTGGTACGCGGATGCGGATGCCGTAACGGGTTCTGCGGTGCCTGCGCGACCATTTACCGCATCAAGGGCGACCGTGAATTGAAGGTATGTCTCGCCTGCCAGACCAAGGTGGAAAACGATATGTACGTGGCAACCCTGCCTTTCTTCCCCCTGGTAAAGCAGGTATACGATATGGAAAGCATCAAGCCCAGTGAAGCGGTAATGATGCAGCTGTACCCCGAAATCTATGCCTGCATCGGCTGCAACGCCTGTACCAAGAGCTGTACCCAGGGCCTGAATGTTATGCAGTACATCGCATACGCCCAGCGCGGGGAATTCGAAAAGTGCGCGGAAGAAAGCTTTGACTGCGTAATGTGCGGCGTATGCTCTTCCCGTTGTCCCGCCGGTATTTCCCATCCCCAGGTGGCAATGCTGGCCCGCCGTCTGAACGGTAAGTATCTGGCGCCGGAATGCGGACATCTGAAGGACAGAGTAAAGGAAATCAAGGACGGAACCTTCAATGAGCTGCTGGAAAATCTGATGCAGAAGCCGGTTGCGGAAATGAAGGAACTGTACAACAACAGAGAAATCGAGTAATAAGGAGGGCGGAAATATGTATTCTGAAGCATTTCAGAAATCGCTGAAAGCGGTGGAAGCGGCAAGAGAGGCGAATATTGCCTATGAACCCGCCCGTATGACTGCGAAGGAAAAGGAAGACCTGCTGGCGGCCTACCATCCCGACTACAAGCAGGACGAATTCGATATTCTGCAGATCGGTCCCAACAAGGGCGAAAAGGTGCCGAAGGAGCTGGCAGAAATGCTGCAGGCCCACAGCCGTATCGCCGCAGGGGACGTGGATCTGTCCAAGCCCGACTATGACGTGGACGTTCTGATCATCGGCGGCGGCGGTGCAGGTACCTCTGCGGCCATCGAAGCCCACGAAGCGGGTGCGAATGTAATGATCGTAACCAAGCTGCGTATGGGTGACGCCAACACCATGATGGCAGAAGGCGGCATCCAGGCGGCGGACAAACCGAACGACTCTCCGGCGATCCACTATCTGGACGCATTCGGCGGCGGTCACTTTGCGGCCAAGCCCGAACTGCTGGCCAAGCTGGTAGGCGATGCACCGGAAGCCATTCTGTGGCTGAACGAACTGGGTGTGGAATTCGACAAGGCACCCGACGGCACCATGATCACCACCCACGGCGGCGGCACATCCCGCAAGAGAATGCACGCAGCCAAGGACTATTCCGGTGCGGAAATCATGCGTACCCTCCGTGACGAAGTACTGAACCGCGGCATCAATGTGGTGGACTTCACCTCCGCCATCGAGCTGATTCTGGACGACAAGGGCAATGCGGCCGGTGCGGTTCTGATGAATATGGAAACCGAGGATCTGCTGGTAGCCAAGGCAAAGACCGTCATCATCGCAACGGGCGGTGCGGGCCGTATGCACTATCAGGGCTTCCCGACCTCCAACCACTACGGTGCTACCGCAGACGGTCTGGTGCTGGGCTACAGAGCCGGTGCCAAGCTCTTGTATGCGGACACCCTGCAGTACCATCCCACCGGTGCGGCATATCCGGAGCAGATCTTCGGCGCGCTGGTAACGGAAAAGGTACGTTCTCTGGGCGCGAAGTTAGTCAACCGTGACGGTAAGGTATTCATGCATCCTCTGGAAACCCGTGACGTTTCTGCGGCATCCATCATCCGTGAGTGCAGCGACAGAGGGGAAGGCGTGGACACCGGCAGCGGCTTCGGCGTATGGCTGGATACACCCATGATCGAAAAGATCGGCGGCGAGGGCACCATCGAAAGAAGAATCCCCGCCATGATGCGTATGTTCGGCAAGTACGGTATCGACATCCGCAAGGAACCCATTCTGGTATATCCCACTCTGCACTATCAGAACGGCGGTCTGGACATCGACGTGGACGGTCAGACCACCAATGTAAAGAATCTGTACGTTGCCGGTGAAGCGGTAGGCGGTATTCACGGCCGCAACCGACTGATGGGCAACTCTCTACTGGACATCATCGTATTCGGCAGAAACGCCGGTCAGCACGCCGCAGCCAAGGCAAAGGAAACCGAGGTTGGCGCATTGACTCTGGCACACATTGCAGCATTTGATGCAGAAAGAGAAGCGGCCGGCATTGCGACGGATGCGGTTTCTCCCAAACTGCTGCCCGACTATCGCTACAACGAAGCTGAGCAGAGCAAGAAATAAGTTACGAGGTATATTGACATGAGTCTTTTTGGCGGCGTTGTTTCTGTAGGAGGGGTATCCTTCCTGATGTTTTCCATTTTCGTGATTGCGGCGCTGGGTTATCTGCTGGGCCGTATCACGATCAAAGGTGTATCCCTGGGTACAGCCGGCGTATTTATCGTTGCTCTTCTGTACGGTGCGCTGTTCTTTGACAAAGTGGAAGCGGCACTGACCGCAGGCGGTACCACATATGTTTCCAACGGTTTGAAGATCGTGGAAAATCTGGGTCTGGTGCTGTTTGTAACGGCGGTTGGCTTTATTGCCGGTCCCAACTTCTTCAAGAATCTGAAGAAAAACTTCAAGTCCTATATTCTGCTGGGTCTGGTGATCATTCTCTCCGGCGGTCTGGCCTGTGTAGCCTGCTACTACATCGGCAGAGGCGCAGAAGCGGATCCCAAACAGTTTATGGCCATGCTGGACGGTCTGCTGTCCGGTTCTCTGACCACGACCCCCGGCTTCTCCGCGGCAAAGGCAACGGTGGAAAACCTGTACGGTGCAAATCCCGCGCTGGCGGCCAAGTATGAAGCAGCCGTTACGGTCGGCCACGGTATTGCATACCTGTTCGGCGTAGTGGGCGTTGTACTCTTCGTTCAGCTGATCCCCAAGTTCGCAAAGGCAGATATGGACAAGGAAAGAGAACTGCTGATCTCCGTTGATGTCGGTGCCAAGAAGGAATACACCGGCAAGCTGGTGGAAATTGACGGTATGGGTCTGGCGGCATTCGGCCTGGCCGTAGCCATCGGTCTGTTTGTGGGCGGTATCAAGATCCCCCTGTCCGCAGACGGTCTGTCCGGAACCACCTTCTCCCTGGGTGCAACCGGCGGTTCACTGATCACCGCACTGGTTCTGGGCCATTTCGGCCGTATCGGTATGTTCAGCATCATGCCTCCGAAGAAGGTGCTGGAAGTGTTCCGTGAGCTGGGTCTGATGCTGTTCCTGATCGGTGCAGGCGTGGCAGGCGGCGCGGAATTCATCGCATACTTCAAGCCCGTTTATTTCCTGTACGGCGTGGTCATGACCCTCATTCCTATGATCGTCGGTTACTTCTTCGCCAGAAAAGTCCTGAAGCTGAGCCTTCTGAACAGCCTGGGCTCCATCACCGGCGGCATGACCTCCACTCCCGCCCTCGGTACCCTGATCCAGGTTGCCAAAACCGACGAGGTAGCTTCTGCCTACGCAGCAACTTACCCCATCGCTCTCCTTGCCATAGTACTGGTATCCCAGTTCCTGCTGATATTGTTTTAATCCCGGGTTGCTGTAAGTATGTTCCCGGCGCGAAGCAATTTTTCGCCCCCGGTTCTTACAAAAAACTGATGATGCATAATCCGAAACAAGCTGCCGTATTCCGGAAATTTTCCGCAGTACGGCAGCTTGTTTTTTATTTTATTTTATTTTATTTTCGACAGAACCATCGTATGTCTATATCCGTACCGTCCGGTGCGTGGTTAATATCTCTGGTGCCGTCCGGGTGCCAACCGCAGATGTCTTCGATCAGAACGGTGATCGGTGCGCTTGCCCATGGGTGGCAGAGACTGGTGTTCCACTTCTGCTCTTTCCCCCATGCCTCAAAACAGGAGGTTGCCCCTTCTCTGACCATGTTGTACCAGGATTTGTCTGCGTGGGATGTGATCAGGTTATAAGCATCCGCATACCGCCCGACACGGCACAGACCGCGCAGGAGGAAGAAGGACATATATACACCGCAGCAGAGCCCCTTGCGTACGAGAAAATCCGCAATACGATCTTCGCATCCGGCCGGGACAAAACCGCCGTACAGAGGCAGGATATTGGCGTGGAGGGAGGCGTGGGTGCTGCCAGGGGCGTCGATGTACAGGTCCTGTTCCGGGTCATAGAACGTATCGTTGAAGGCTTGTATCAGCTGTGCTGACTGCTTTTTGCGGGGGATTTCCAGAATGTCCCGGATTTGTTCCACGCAGAGTACTGCATTGACGTAAAATGCGTTCAATACATTATGCCTGCCGGGACCGATTGGTTTGTCCAGAGGAAAATCATAACCGTCACGGAGGTTCGCGGGCCAGTCCACCAGATTCCATTTGGAGGAAACACCGTCCAGAAGACCGCTTTCATCGGTAAAACGGCGGAAATGGGCGAGTATTTTCTCGCTGGTTTCCAGACAGCGGGCGAGAAACGCTTTGTCACCCGAAAAATCGTATTCGCGCAGGGCAATGATGGGGAACTGCAGAGAATAATCAGCGATCTCCTGCATGAAGGAGCCGGGCGTGACTGCCATAATACCTTCATCAATAAACGCGGACTGCATCTGGTTCTCCAGCGCCTTACGGTACATGGCAAGATCCCCCGTCAGCCACAGATAGGAAGATCCGGTTACAGTCAGATCCCCTGCATACTGACCTTTTTCCCGGGAAGGGCAGTCCACAAACACTTCCTGTGTTCCGCACCGTACACCATGGCGGCAGATTTCGAACACCGCCCGCAGGGTTTCGTCGTCCGTGGTCAGCACTACATCCTCATCCCGCACATTTCCGCAGCGTACATCCGCACAGATGTCCGTGATCACTGCATCTTCGCCGGGATCGACAGTCACATAGCGGAATGCCTTGTAATCGAAGCCGCAGAAGGTGTCCTCCTCACCGCCCATGGTCCAGCTGTCCCGATAAAAGCAGCCGCACCGCATTTCATACCGGGTACGGATGGGTGAATCGTCGGTTTCCTCACCGTAGAAGATACGTACAACTGCACCGGCTTTTCCTTTGGCGGAGAGACGGATTGTCCCGATGGTTTCTCTGCCGAAATCGAAGAATATCATTCCGTTTTCCAGTTTTTCCGAGCGTACAGGTTTGGTTTCGTTCACCGGAATGGGGGGGACAGGGGCATCGGCGAAGGTATAATCCGGATTTGGATGAACGACGGCGGGGCGGGGCTTTGGCTCGGGCAGGGAAGCATTGTAGTCTTCCGCAAACTGCACATTGGCCCCGAAAACGAGCCTGCCGGTCCAGCGATTGGAGATATAATACGTGAAATTTTCGTCGCTGGCGCAGAGCAGGGTACTTTCCCCGGATGCCGACAGGCCGAGGACGTCGCAGATCATGCCGCAGCGCAGATCACCGCTGTTCCAGACACGGTTGATAAGTCCCTGATAGAACACCTCACATTCCAGCGTGTTTTCGCCGGGATGAAGAAAGGAGGTGATGTCGGCTTCGTTCCAGTAATAGCAGAAATAATAACCGGGTGCGGGACCCTGACAGACGGGTTTGCCGTTGATTTTCAGTTTATAATAATCATCCGCCGTCACGCGCAAAAGAATTTTTGAGAAATTACCGGACAAAGTGAAGTCCCGGCGGAAGTGGATATGGAGATTTTTCAGTTCTTCCTGGTGGGAGAGATCCTCACGGGGAACTTCGTGTTCCCGGTGAAACACATTCAGCGGACGGATGCCGGCAAATTCGGCAGGGATGATCCATTTACCTTGAAAAAGCATATTTTTACCCCCTTTGGACGGTGATAACAGGTTTTTCATCCATTATAGCATAAAGAACGGGTGTGTACAAGGCAAGGCAGTGGAAAAATTACAAAAAATTCCATAAAGATTTCTCGTAATATGCATTTTTCAAAAGTTATACCTTGACTTTACAACCAAAAAAGGATATAATATAATGTAATATGTTTTGTATTCCCATTGCAGCCCGAACAATCGGAAATGCTACATATATACGCATAAACCATATAGTCCGGCAAAAGCGGACAGAAATTTTGAAACAAACATGAATACTGAGACACAGAACACACAAAGGAGGTGCCAGATGGGTCCCACAATTATTGCATCCATTGTTTCTTTGCTGGTTGGTGTCGGCGGCGGATTTTTCATCGGTATGGCGCATCGTAAGCGCGTAGCGGAAGCGGAAATCGGCTCGGCAGAACTGCAGGCAAAGAAGATTCTGGAAGACGGCATCAAGGCCGCTGAAACCAAGAAAAAAGAAGCGCTCATTGAAGCGAAAGAAGAAATCCTGCGCACAAAGAACGAATTTGATAACGAAGTAAAAGACAGACGCGCAGAAATGACCCGCCAGGAACGCCGGATCACCCAGAAGGAAGAACTTCTGGACAAAAAAACCGAAGCTCTGGAAAAGAAGGACGAAAAGCTGACTGCCAAGCTGAAGGAAGCGACCGAACAGAACGAAGAGATCGAAAAGATCAAAGCGGAACAGTTTGAAAAGCTGCAGAAGATTGCCGGTATGTCCGCCGAAGAAGCAACCGAAAAGCTGATTGCCGAGCTGGAAACGGAAATCCGTCACGAGCAGGCAATGAAGATCACCGAACTGGAAGAACAGTTCAAGGAAGACGCAGATCAGAAGGCGAAGGAAATCGTATCTCTTGCGATCCAGCGCTGTGCTGCGGACCATGTATCCGAAATCACCGTATCCGTAGTACCCCTGCCCGGTGAAGAAATGAAGGGTCGTATCATCGGCCGCGAAGGACGTAATATCCGTACCATCGAAACGATGACCGGCGTAGACCTGATCATTGACGACACACCGGAAGCCATTACTGTATCCAGCTTTGACCCCGTACGCAGAGAAATCGCGCGTCTGGCTCTGGAAAAGCTGATCCAGGACGGCAGAATCCACCCGACCCGTATTGAGGAAATGGTGGACAAGGCACGCAAGGAAGTGGAACAGACCATCAAGCAGGCCGGTGAAAAGGCGACCTTCGACACCGGTATCCACGGCTTCAACGCCGAAATGATCAAGCTGCTGGGCCGTCTGAAGTTCCGTACCAGTTACGGTCAGAACGTACTGGCACATTCCGTAGAGGTATCTCTGCTGGCGGGCATGATCGCCGACGAGATCGGAGCGGACAGCACGCTTGCCAAGAGAGCGGGTCTGCTGCATGACATCGGTAAGGCACTGACCCAGGAAGTAGAAGGATCCCACGTACAGCTTGGTGTGGAAGTTGCCAAGAAGTACAAGGAATCCAAGGAAATCATTCACGCAATCGAAGCACACCACGGCGACGTGGAACCCCAGACCATCACCGCGATTATTGTACAGGCAGCCGATGCGATTTCCGCTGCAAGACCGGGCGCGCGCCGTGAAAATCTGGAAAACTACATCAAGCGTCTCGCCAAGCTGGAAGAGATTGCCAACGAATTTGACTGTGTGGAAAAATCCTTTGCCATTCAGGCGGGCAGAGAAATCCGCATCATGGTCAAGCCGGAATCCGTCAATGATGATCAGATGGTTCTGGTGGCAAGAGACATTGTCAAGAAGATCGAAAACGACCTGGAATACCCCGGTCAGATCAAAGTCAACATCATCAGAGAAAGCCGTGCGGTGGACTACGCGAAGTAATTACCCGCCCGCCTTCCCCTCGAAGCGTCTCACGGACATCCTGAATTACGAAAGATCACTGCCGTGTTGGTGGTATTATGATATATTGTATACTGGGAATTTGATGAGTCGTACTGCCGCTCCTGATACTTTTTATCGGGGGCGGTTTTTGTTGGTTTTTTCTTCTTTTTCTCTACGGTTTGGGGGGACTAAATCGCTATTTTCTTTTTTTGTCCTTGGCGGACGGGCATTCTTTTACTACTCTTTGTTTGGTTTAAATCCTTAAATTTTTTGTCCTGCACGGACGTGCGGCTATTTACTACTCATTGAATCGTGCAAAGCGATACTTTTTGGTGTCCTGTGCGGACGGCACTTAGAGAGGCCTGCAGGCGCGAGGCCCCTCTAAGAACTCCCCCGCTTTATTAAGAGCTACGTTGGTCCGGTGTTTGGTGTTAGTGTTGTCAAAGTAGTGGAGGATGCAAATCAGCGCTGACCGCGGGAGGGGTGCATTAGTGGAGGAATACTGTTGGGATTAGGTGTAGTTTAGTAGTGTACAGTGATATAGACTGGGTGCAATCTCATCCGTGCTAACCGCGCGAAGACTGATTGGCAGTCCTAAGACATGGCGGTCAGCCGAAATATATAATGCACCCAACCTTGTACTGTAGGCAGACCCACCCTTAGAATATCAACCTGTCAGCGGTCAAACTCCCCTATTCATCCGCGGCAGCCAAATTCTTTCTGCACGGCACATTCTTCTGTGCACAAACCCACTTTTCCACAAAACGAACCGTCAACGGTATCTCTCCACTAATGCACCCTTCGGCGGTTAGCCATAATTGAAAAACGAGCGTGCTAAAACCAAAGAACCGCCCGACCCAAAAACCTCAACCCTTCCACCTAAGCGGGGGAGTTCTTAGAGGGGCCTCGCGCCTGCAGGCCTCTCTAAGTGCCGTCCGCACAGGACACCAAAAATGAACGATAGCACTATACAAAGAGTAGTAAAAAATAAACGTCCGCACAGGACACCAAAAATGAACGATAGCAAGATTCATCGAGTAGTAAAAGAATAACCATCCGAACAGAACAAAAAAATGGATTGCAAATATTCGTGCCCTGTCCTGCCCCAAATTGTACGGACAGCACAAAAAAGACCTGTATGGTAGTAAATAGCAAGTATTAAGCAGCAAACTGGCTTCGTTTTTCAAGCGGGGTCAGTTTTGTTTTAATCTGGATTCTCTCGTTGTTATAGAATAGGATGTATTCCCCAATGAGGAGGCGAGCCTCCTCAAAAGTTTTCAGCTTTACACGATGAATACACTCTGTTTTGAGAATTGAGAAAAAATTTTCCGCCATTGCATTGTCATAAGGGTTTCCCTTACTTGACATTGACGGCGTAATGTGGTATGCTTGTAATAGCTTAAAATACCCCTCTGAAGTGTATTGATAAGCCCCCGAGGTTCCAGTTTCACTGGAACTCGTAGAATTCCGCAAAGCGGAACTTCTCATGGTCACTGTGGAGTTGCAGCTCTGCAGTGACTTTCTCTTTTCGCACCGCCATTCGTATTGTATCCAGTACAAGATTAACAGTTTGCTTCGTACCGGTTCTGTATGCGACAATACTGTTGTCATACAGATCACGGATGACGGAGAGATACAGTACACCCTGTGCTGTATGAATGTACGAAATATCCGTTACCCATTTTTGATTCGGGCAATCGGCAGTAAAATTTCTGGCAAGTTCATTTTTGTATTTGTGAATCTGATTGCCGTATTTATGGTATTTTCGCCTTCTGACAACGGACAAAAGGTTGTATTTCTGCATAATTCGCAGGATTGTCTTGGGATTATGATGGATTCCGTTTCTGTCCAGCCATATCTGTACCCTCCGATATCCATAAGTTTTGCCGCTTTTTTCCTGACATTCCCGGATCCTCTGGGCCAAGCTCTCATCTTTGGCAGGTATGTTCAGCCTATGAATATAGTCGTAGTATCCGCTTCTGGACACACCGAAAATACGGCACATTCCGCTGATGCTGTATTGATCTTTGTGGCGGTAAATCACCATATATTTAACGCTGATTTTCACTTCCTTTCTGTGAGCGAGAGAAAATCCCGCATCAGTTTGTTTTCCATTTCCAGCGCTTTGATTCTGGACTCCTTACGCGCGAGGATATATCTGAGTTCTGCAATCTTGTAATTTTGTTGATTTATGTCTGTTATATTTTCCACTTGATATCAAGGGAATCTTTGGTTGCATGGATGCTTTCAATCAGACAGTCTACGACTGTGATTTTGTCACTGATGGAAAGATCATCCCAGTGCTCCATGTAACCGGTAATTTCTTCCACAGCATCCTTACCGCTGTTATCCAGCTGTACGATCTGTGCATACAGGTCTTTCTTCTCAGCATCCAATGCGGTTATGCGATTGTTTATGTACTCCATAACTGTATCATTGGCAGCAGAAATTTTATCCAGCAGGGAAGCGATTTCTTTGTCAATGGCTTCGATCCGTTCTTTCAGTTTCAGAATCTGCAGATTGCATCCGGCTTGTTCTTGTTTGGACAGCGTTTCAAACTCAGAAAGTTTCTTCTGCATTTCCTCAAACACGATTTCATCCACCGCATCGGCATCCAGAGAACCGAAATGACATCCGCCGGCGTTGTATTTGTTGTTGCAGAGGTAATAGCGGTTGTCATCTTTGGTTTTGCAGTGATAGATTTTCGCCGTCAGAGCATAGCCGCAGTGGGCGCATTTGATTTTCCCGGCAAGCCACGTTGCCTTGGCTTTGATGGGCTTTGCAACGGCGTGATTGTTCAGACACTTACTGCGGCACTTGATCCATGTTTGAGAATCGATCAACCCTTCGTGTGGTGCCAGAACCAGCGTATGTCCTTCCAAAGAGATGGATTTACGTTTCTCAGCATCACCGGAATAGAGGTACGCACCGTTCGTGCCAATGAAATCTTCGGGAATGTTGGCAATGTTGGTACCTTGCGCCTTGAAGAAATCGTAAAGCTGATAATCTGCCTTTACATACACCGGATTGATAACCATATCACGAAGTCTGCTTCTGTTGAAAAGTTTTCCGTCCCGTTTACAGATCCCGTGATCTTCCAGATACCGCATGATGTCACCGAGAGAGGTCTGCGGTTCTGCGTACATGGCATAGACCTGCCGAACAACTTCCGCTTCGGCTTCCACCGTTTCGTACATCTTGGTGCGTATTCAGTCTATCATGGTTTCTTTCAGCGTAAATCCGAACGGAATCCGACCGCCCATGTAAAATCCGCGTTTACTGCGTGAAGCATACGCATCAATGACACGCTGCTGAATGGTTTCGCGTTCGAGCTGTGCGAAGATCATAACGATCATCAGCATGGCTTTTCCGATAGGTGTTCCCGTGTCGAACTTCTCCATGGTACTGACGAAATCCACACGATGCTTCTGGAACACATCAATCACGTTGGCAAAGTCCAGTACAGAACGGCTGATACGGTCAAGACGGTACACGATCACACGGCGCACTTTTCCGGATTCAATATCTCCGAGCAGTTCTTTGAATGCCGGACGATCGATATTTTTACCGCCGTAACCCTTGTCCGAATACAACCGGAACTGCCCGTCAATCACTTCCTTTTTGCAGAATTCGGCTTGGCTTTCAACAGATATACTGTCGATCCGGTCTACCGATTGTCTTGTATATATTGCGTCATAAAGGTTCAAAATAACTCCCTTCTTCGCAAAAAGAAGCGGAGCTGCTGACACTTATAGTATAAGTGAAGCGCTCCGCTTTTTCAAGACCTTACCGAACCATATTTACAGAAAATCTCATAAAGCTGCTGTTCGATCTTCTTCTTGACAGCGGCTTTTTCATCTCTGTGGTATATGGGCGTACGATTGGTTATGGTAAGGATAACATCGCCCACACGCTTCTTGTGGGCTTCGGTTTGGTATGTTGGCTGCATATAAGCCCACCGCCTTCTTTTTGCGACTATACAGGTTCAGATATCGAATTTTTTTCATAATTTTACTTCTTTCTTTTGTTTCAAAATATGCCTCATCACTTGTCCGTTATTCCTAAATCAGAGGCTGTCTTCATTAAAGATATAGGCATGAAAATTTGGGGATACTATGCGAAAATAACACCATACTTGGAAAATTCTCTCCTGGCTTTAGTTCATTCTAAAACGCCGTTATTGACTAGAGTCAAACGGCGAGATATAATATAATCAGAAAGCGCGCCTTCTAATATAACGAAGGAGATAAAATATGACAGAACTTAGAATACCCGAGGTAATCCTGCGAGAAAGACGAAAAAAGGGGCTTACACAGGAAGAACTGGCCGCTCAACTGAGTGTTTCGTCACAAGCTATATCTAATTGGGAGCGAGGTGGATATCCGGATATCACGTTGCTTCCGAGAATTGCAAATTTCTTCGGTATTACTGTGGATGAACTAATTGGTAATGATGAGGTTAATCGCAGGGAAGATATCAATAGCTTCTCTGATAAATATTGGCACCTGACGGATTCCAAACAAGGGTTTGCCGATCGGCTGTCGCTTGCAAAGGAGTACTATCAGAAATATCCCGGCGATTACGAAATCATGCATGCACTGGGTCATGCGATTGTGCATAATATGGATTCAATTACCGATAACGCTGAACTCATGAAGGAAATACATGAAAAGATTATGGCGGGATGTACGGTCGAGGTATACCGCCGCGATTCTATTCACTATATGTGTTATGCTTGTACGGATGAGGAGCTGGAAGAACGCATTGGAAACAGTGAGCTTGATTGGTCAGAAGCAGTGGCTATCGGTGAAATCCGTGAGGACAGATATCTTTTGCAGAACAGAATTCCGGAATACTACAGTCAACGTAATTCCAATGATCTTATGATATTCATGCAATACCTCGGACGTAATAACATGAATTATTATCGAAAAGAAGATGAATTCGTATTTGGTGAACCCGAGCGAACCGCTGCATGGGAACTTCATAAATTGCGCTTACTTGAGGCTTTTTCCGAAAACGGTAAGATTCCGGAAGCATGGTGTGGTTGTTATGCTGAATTCACATTGAAAGCGGCAGGAGCGCTTGTTGGCTGCGGCAAGGTCGATGAAGGTTTTGAAATGCTTGAAAAAGCCTTTCCGCTGTACGAGCGTTGGCTGAGTATTCCTGACGGGACTCTTATGAGTGTTGGTTGTGATGATGTCTTCGGCGGAGCCAAAATAACAAAATTCAACAAGAATTACACAGTTGAAGTCCACTTCAAGGACGGGAAGAAGGAATGGGCACCATACCTGTGGCTTTTCTGGCAGCTTCGCGGAGATATATTAGCCGCTATGAGTCAATGGAGCTGGTTTGATAATGTCAAAGAAGACGAAAGATATAAAGCGCTTTATGAGAGAGCCAAGAGACTTGCCGAGTGTTAGTGGAAAATCAAATTTGCCGCAGATATAATTGTAGGAAAGATTTATGCCCCGTTTTGTGCGGGGCTTTTCCTATATCAGAGGCTGTCTTCATTAAAGATATAGGCAATGTTCTCCCACCAGTTTTTCCAACCAAACAGCGATTTTCACCATGAAACAGAATGTTAAAGTCTCCAACGGGTCGCTTTACCTGTTGACAGAAATATGGTATAATAGAATTATCAAAGAAAAGGAGGTAACAATCATGTCAATGGGAAAAAATATTGCTGAGTTCAGAAAGAGAAAAGGTTTTACGCAAGAGGAACTGGGTCAAAAGCTTGGTGTAACCAATCAGGCGGTATCAAAATGGGAATCGGAAACCTCAATGCCGG